>NZ_JBHVDD010000018.1:0-114343 GCF_042802995.1 Streptomyces sp. NPDC057438 | reverse complement strand
GCCGGCGCGCCGTCCGGGACCTCGGCCCGCGGGGCGCGACGCGCACGGATCCTGGCCGATTGTCGATCACCGCGGAGCGGCGCCCAGGTCCTCAGGCCCGCAGGCGCTCGCGCAGTTCGTCGAAGTCGGTCAGGAACCACGTCTGACGACCGCGGTTGCACTCGACGACGAAGTCCCGCAGGGACGAACTGGCCTCCGTGTGGCGGGAGATGTCCCCGATCACGGCGAGCCGGACGCCGTACTGGACGAACTTCTGGACGATGTCGCCCGCGACGCGCGTACGCAGCCGGAAGAAGTCCTCGTCGAACCGCTCGACGGGGACGACGACCCAGGTGGCGCCCTGGTACCCGGCGTCGCCGATGAGGTCCAGGGCGTCGCTCTCGCGGGCGATGGTCCCGCCCTCGGCGCCGCACACCAGCACGGGCACGTCGTGGATCGTCTCCAAGGTGGTCGTCATGACGCCGAGCCTAGGGTCCGGCGGCGGAGGGGGATGGGTTTTCCGCCGCCCGCCCGCCCGCCCGCCCGCTCGCCCGCTCGCCCGCTCGCCCGCCGTCGGCGGGTCAGGGCCGGTTCGCCGGACGCTCTCTCCGCGGGGGAGGAGCTCGACGAACTTCTTCTCGTACGCGCGGATTTCTCCCGGTACACCGCCACCGCCGCGTTCCGGCGATCGGTCTGGATGCCCGTACCGATCCCCGATTTCGCGAACATGTGTGCAACCATCGTGCATTCTTACGAGTCGACTGTGGTGAACCTGCCTGTAGCGGGTTCCAGTCGCTCAAGGGGATGGGAAAAAGTAGATGACTCACCGGATATCGGGGGTATCCCGGGTGTCGCGTACATCCACACGTGCGCGTGTGGTGGCTGCGGGGATCGGCGCGGGGATGATCGTGTCGACGGCGGCGGTGGCGTTCGCGCCGGCCGCCGCGGCGGCGCCGCAGGTCAGTTGTACGTCCAAGCAGGCCGGACTGGCCGAGAAGCTGCAGAAGGACATCACCGCCGCGCTGGCCAAGCGGAAGGGGACGGTGGCCGTCGGACTGTCCGAGCGGACCACCGGCACCACCTGCACGCTGCGCGGCGACACGGCCTTCGACTCGGCCAGCGTCGTGAAGGTGACGGTGCTCGCCGCGCTGCTGTTCGACGCGAAGAAGACGAACCGCTATCTCACCGACCGTGAGACCACGCTCGCCACCGCCATGATCACCAAGTCGGACAACGCCTCCACCAGCACCCTGTGGAAGCAGCTCGGCGTGAAGAAGATCAAGGCGTTCCTCACCGCCGCCAAGATGACCCAGACCAAGCCGGGCGCGGACAACTACTGGGGCCTCACCCAGATCACCGTCCGGGACGAGCAGCGCCTCCTCGCGCTGCTCACCGCGAAGAACACCGTGCTGAGCGACAACGCCCGCGCGTACGTCCTCAAGCTCATGAACAAGGTCGTCGCCTCGCAGCGCTGGGGCACCCCCGCAGGGGCCCCCTCCACCGTGAAGGTGCACGTCAAGAACGGGTGGCTGTCCCGCGCCACGCACGGCTGGCGGGTGCACAGCGTCGGCACGTTCACCGGCGGCGGGCGGGACTACACGATCACCGTCCTCACCCACGGCAACCCCGACATGCAGTACGGCGTCAACACCATCCAGGGGGTCGCCAAGGTGATCCACAAGGATCTCGTGCCCGTCGCCAAGACTGCCTCGGGTGAGCCGAGCGTGCAGCGCTACGTGCCCACCGACCGACCCCAGGAGGCGACCGTCCCGGTGCCCGAGAACGGATGACGCGGCAGTCGTCATCCGGACGTTCACGATGAGGCCATCCGCGGATCACCGGCGTCGTCCTACGGTGACGCCATGCCTCCCAGAAGCTTCGTCGCGACGCTGACCGCGAGCCTGGCGGCGGCCACCACCCTGGCCGCCGCCGGACCCGTCCACGCCGACTCGCCGCGCGCTCACGCCTGTTCGCCGTCCGTGTCGATCGAGGCGTACTCCGACGCCCTCGACAGGACGACGTACGAGGGCACCTACGTCGGCAACCTCTCCGGTCTCGCCGTCGACCGCGACGGCTCGCTCCTCGCCGTCTCCGACCGGTCCTCCCTCTTCACTCTCGACCGCCGCACACTGCGGCCGCGGGGAGTCCTCCCGCTCGCCACGGAGACCGGCGCCGCGCTCGACTCCGAGGCGCTGGCCGTCGACCGTGACGGCACCCGGCTCGTCACCTCCGAGTCCGAACCGTCGGTCCGGCGCTACGACCGCGCGGGCCGGCTCCTGGGCAGCCTGCCCGTGCCCTCCGAGCTGCGCGTCGCCCCGGCCGGGCGGGCCGTCCCCAACCAGACCTTCGAGGGGCTCACCCTCCTGCCCGGCGGACGCACGCTGCTCGCCTCGATGGAAGGCGCGCTCGACGGGGACGCCGCCGGGATCGTCCGCCTGCAGACCTGGCGGCGGCACGGCGCCGCACGGGACTTCCGGCTCTCCGCCCAGTACGGCTATCGCGCCGACACCGGACTCGGCGTCGTCGAGGTGGCGGGTCTCCCCGGTGGGCGGCTGCTGATGCTGGAGCGGGGCTTCACCGCCGGGGTCGGCAACACGGTCCGCCTCTACGCCGCCGACACGCGCCGCGCCACCGACACCTCCGGCACGGAGGTCCTCACCGGGCGGGACGACGACGGCGTACGCCTCGTCCGCAAGACCCTCCTCGCCGACCTCGTGGACTGCCCCACCCTGGGCGCCACCGCCAGACAGCCCCAGCCGAACCCGCTGCTCGACAACATCGAGGGGATGACCGTCACCGGACCGCGGCGGCACGGGGAGCACGAGGGTCGCGAGGAACACGAGGGACACGAGGGGCGCGGACCGGGAGGGATGGACGTGCTGCTGGTCAGTGACGACAACCAGAACGCCGTCCAGACGACCCGCTTCTACTCCCTGCGGGTGCGGCTGGGCTGAACCGCGTCGAAAGCGCCCTCCCGAATTGGTGCGGCGGGATGAAATCCGCGGCCCCGCGTGTTGGTCTCCAGCGGAGACCAGGACGAACGGAGGGCACCGGCGTGACAGCGCAGCAGGGGGGCGACCGAGGGTGGGCGCGCAGACTCGCCGGATATGCCTGGCGGCACCCCGGGGACGTGATCCTCGCCCTCGGCTCGTCCCTCGGCGGTATGGCCGTGATGGCCCTGGTCCCTCTGATCACCAAGGTGATCATCGACGACGTGATCGGGGACCGGACCCGGGACATGGCCCCCTGGGCGGGGGCCCTGATCGGTGCCGCCCTCCTGGTCTACGCCTTCACCTATGTCCGCCGCTACTACGGCGGCCGCCTCGCCCTGGACGTCCAGCACGACCTGCGCACCGAGATGTACGGGACGATCACCGGCCTCGACGGGCGGCGGCAGGACGAGCTGTCCACCGGGCAGGTCGTCGGCCGCGCCACCAGCGACCTCCAGCTGATCCAGGGCCTGCTGTTCATGCTGCCGATGACCATCGGCAACATCCTGCTGTTCCTGATCTCCCTGGTGATCATGGCGTGGCTGTCCCTGCCGCTGACCCTGGTCGCGGTCGCCGTCGCCCCCGCGCTGTGGTGGATCGCCCTGCGCAGCCGCGCCAAGCTGCATCCCGCCACCTGGTACGCCCAGGCCCAGGCCGCCGCCGTCGCGGGTGTGGTCGACGGCGCGGTCAGCGGTGTCCGCGTGGTCAAGGGGTTCGGGCAGGAGGACCAGGAGACCGGGAAGCTGCGGGAGGTCGGCCGGCGGCTCTACGCGGGGCGGTTGCGGACCATCCGGTTCAACTCCCGGTACACCCCCGCCCTCCAGGCCGTCCCCGCCCTCGGCCAGGTCGCGATGCTGGCGCTCGGCGGCTGGCTGGCCGTGCGCGGGCACATCACCCTCGGTACGTTCGTCGCGTTCTCCACGTACCTCGCCCAGCTCGTCGGCCCCGTCCGCATGCTCGCCATGGTCCTCACCGTCGGTCAGCAGGCCCGCGCCGGCACCGAGCGCGTCCTGGAGCTGATCGACACCGAGCCCACGCTCGCCGACGGCACCAAGGACCTTCCCGCCGACGCCCCCGCGACCGTCGAGTTCGACGACGTGTCCTTCGGCTACGACTCAGGGCGCCCCGTCCTCGACGGTCTCAGCTTCGAGATCCGCCCCGGCGAGACCCTCGCCGTCGTCGGCTCCTCCGGCTCCGGCAAGTCCACCGTCTCCCTCCTCCTCCCGCGCTTCTACGACGTGTCCCGCGGCGCCGTCCTCATCGGCGGCCACGACGTCCGCGAACTGACCCTGGACTCGCTGCGCGCCGCGATCGGCCTGGTCCCCGAGGACTCCTTCCTCTTCTCCGACACGGTCCGCGCCAACATCGCCTACGGCCGCCCCGACGCGACCGACGAACAGATCGAGACCGCCGCCCGCGCCGCCCAGGCGGACCGTTTCATCGCCGAGCTGCCCGACGGCTACGCCACCAAGGTCGGCGAGCACGGCCTCACCCTCTCCGGCGGCCAGCGCCAGCGCGTCGCCCTCGCCCGCGCGCTCCTCACCGACCCCCGCCTCCTCGTCCTCGACGACGCGACCTCCGCCGTGGACGCCCGGGTGGAGCACGAGATCCACGAGGCCCTGACCCACGTCATGGAGGGCCGCACCACCCTCCTCATCGCCCACCGCCGCTCCACCCTGAACCTCGCCGACCGCATCGCCGTCCTCGACGGCGGCCGTCTCGCCGACATCGGCACCCACGAGGAGCTGGAGCGCCGCTCCGCCCTCTACCGCCGTCTGCTCACCGACCCCGACGAACTCGGCGGCGTCTCACCCGGCCACATCCCCCCGGCCTCCCTCACCAAGGCCGACGACACCCCCGGACGCGACGCGATAAGGGAGGAGCTGGACGCCGAGTTCGACGCCGAACGCGGCATCACGCCCCGGCTGTGGACCGGCGACCGCGAGCCCCGCGACACCGCCTTCGAGGGCACCCCCGCCACCCCCGAACTCCTCGCCCAGGTCGAGGCGCTGCCCCCGGCGACCGGCACCCCGGGCATCGACGAGGCCCGCGCGGTCGCGCCGGAGGAGTCGTACGGCCTGCGGCGGCTGCTGCGCGGCTTCGGACTGCCCCTGTTGGTCAGCCTGGGGCTCGTCGCCGTCGACGCGGGCACGGGGCTGCTGCTGCCCGTGCTGATCCGGCACGGCATCGACGACGGAGTCTCCCAGGCGGCCCTCGGCGCGGTCTGGGCCGCGTCCCTGCTGGGCCTGGCCGCGGTGCTCGCCCAGTGGGCGGCCCAGATCGGCGAGATGCGGATGACCGGCCGGACCGGCGAACGCGTCCTGTACTCGCTGCGCCTGAAGATCTTCGCCCAGCTCCAGCGCCTCGGACTCGACTACTACGAGCGGGAGTTGACCGGCCGGATCATGACCCGGATGACGACCGACGTGGACGCCCTGTCGACGTTCCTGCAGACCGGCCTCGTCACGGCCTTCGTCTCCGTCGTCACCTTCTTCGGCATCATGGGCGCCCTGCTGGTGCTGGACGTGGAGCTCGCCCTCGTCGTCTTCGCCACGCTCCCGCCGCTGATCGTCTGCACGGTCTTCTTCCGGCGGGCGAGCGTGAAGGCGTACGAGCTGGCCCGCGAGCGGGTGTCCGTGGTCAACGCGGACCTCCAGGAGTCGGTGGCCGGGCTGCGGATCGTGCAGGCGTTCCGGGGCGAGCGCGCGGGCGCCGAGCGGTTCACGGCCGGCAGCGACAGCTACCGCCGAGCCCGGGTCCACGGCCAGTGGCTGATCTCCCTCTACTTCCCGTTCGTGCAGTTCCTGTCCTCGGCGGCGGCCGCGGCCGTCCTGATCGTCGGCGGCCACCGCGTCGACGCGGGCACCCTGACTACCGGCGCCCTGGTCGCCTACCTCCTCTACATCGACCTGTTCTTCGCCCCGGTCCAGCAGCTCTCCCAGGTCTTCGACGGCTACCAGCAGGCCACCGTCTCCCTGGGCCGCATCCAGGAACTCCTCCAGGAGCCGACGTCCACGAAGTCCGCCGCCGAGCCGCGCCGGGTCGGCTCGCTGCGCGGCGAGATCAGGTTCGAGGGCGTGGACTTCGCGTACGGCGCCGCCACCGAGGGGGAGGCGGCCCTGAGCGGGGTGGATCTCACCGTCCCCGCCGGTCAGACCGTCGCCTTCGTCGGCGAGACCGGCGCCGGCAAGTCGACGCTGGTCAAGCTCGTCGCCCGCTTCTACGATCCGACCGGCGGCCGGGTCACCGTCGACGGCACCGACCTGCGGGACCTCGACCTCACCTCGTACCGGCACCGGCTGGGGGTCGTCCCCCAGGAGGCGTACCTCTTCCCGGGCACGGTCCGGGACGCCATCGCCTACGGCCGGCCCGACGCGACCGACGCCGAGGTCGAGGCCGCCTCCCGGGCCGTCGGCGCGCACGACATGATCGCCACGCTCGACGGCGGCTACCTCCACGAGGTCGCCGAGCGCGGCCGCAACCTCTCCGCCGGGCAGCGGCAGCTGATCGCCCTGGCCCGGGCGGAGCTGGTGAACCCGGACGTCCTGCTCCTCGACGAGGCGACGGCCGCACTCGACCTGGCCACCGAGGCGCAGGTCAACCAGGCCACCGACCGTCTCGCCGGCCGCCGTACGACCCTCGTCGTCGCGCACCGGCTCACCACGGCCGCCCGCGCTGACCGCGTGGTCGTCATGGACCACGGCCGGGTCATGGAGGACGGCACCCACGACGAACTCCTGGCCCGTGAGGGCCGGTACGCGGCACTGTGGCGCACGTTCGTGGGCGAGCCGGTTCTGAAGTCCTAGCGGGCCTTCGTAGCGTGTCCCCCTTGAGCGCGCAACCGTTCGAGGGGGTTGTGCGTCCGTACATCAGTACGGGTGTGTGGCGGGAGGGGCTGCAGTGAGCGGGCGTGGGATACGTCGGCGCATGGCGCTCGTGCTGGCCGTGCTGACGACCGCCGGGCTGCTGTCCCTGGCGGGACCGCCGGCGAGTGCGGAGGCCGCCGCGTCGTGTGCCGGGCGCAAGGTGCGGACCCTGACGTTCGACACCGGGACCGTACGGGTCTACCGCAAGGGCGGCCGGTACGTGTGCGCCGTGCTCGTGCCGCGGAAGCAGGCCCACAAGGGGACTGTGCGCATCCGGGCCCGGGGCGGCCGGTGGGTGCGCAACGAGAAGCACCCGGCCGGCCCCGTGACCGTGCACGCGGGCCGGCGCGCCGTGTGGATCAAGGCGCGGGCCGGCGGCCGGACGTACGACTCGGGCTGGATCCTGCGCTGAGCGCCCACGCGGCGGGGCGGCACAGGGTTTTCCCTACCGCTCCCATCCGCGGGCGACAGCAGTCCAGTTGGCCCCTTTCCTCCCTGGTGCCCCGGCCGTGGCTCCGATAGCTTCCGGCGCACAGCCGCTGCACAACTGCATAGCTGCATAGGGGAGAAAACGCATGCGCAAAGCACTCAGGTGGGTGCTGTCGCTCGTGGTGCTCATCGGGACCTTGAGCACGGCGGGGGCGGCCGGCGCCGCCGAGTCGGACACCGCCGACATCAAGGACCGACTGCTCGCCATACCGGGCGTGAGCCTGATCCAGGAGAAGCCGTACCCGGGTTACCGCTTCTTCGTCCTCAACTTCACCCAGCCGGTGGACCACAGGAACCCGAAGAAGGGGACGTTCCAGCAGCGGATCACCGTGCTGCACAAGGACACGGCCCGCCCGACGGTCTTCTACACCGGCGGCTACAACGTCTCCACGAACCCCGGCCGCCGCGAGCCCACGCAGATCGTGGACGGCAACCAGGTCTCCATGGAGTACCGCTTCTTCAACCCCTCCCGCCCCGACCCGGCCGACTGGTCGAAGCTGGACATCTGGCAGGCCGCCAGCGACCAGCACCGCATCTTCAGGGCGCTGAGGAAGATCTACCGGCAGAACTGGATCTCGACCGGCGGTTCGAAGGGCGGCATGACCGCCACCTACTACGAGCGCTTCTACCCGCACGACATGGACGGCGTCGTCGCGTACGTCGCGCCCAACGACGTCGTCAACAAGGAGGACTCGGCGTACGACCGGTTCTTCGCGAACGTCGGCACCAAGGAGTGCCGCGACCGGCTGAACGCCGTGCAGCGCGAGGCGCTGGTGCGCCGTGAGCCGTTGGAGAAGAAGTACGCGGAGGTCGCCGCCGCCGACGGCCTCACCTTCGAGACGATCGGCAGCCTCGACCGGGCGTACGAGGCGGTCGTCCTCGACTACGTCTGGGGCTTCTGGCAGTACAGCCTGCTCGCCGACTGCGACAGCGACGTCATCCCCAAGGACGCCAAGGCCGCGACGGACGACGAGATCTGGACGTCCATCGACACGATCTCCGGCTTCTCCGCCTACGCCGACCAGGGCCTGACCACGTACACGCCGTACTACTACCAGGCCGGCACGCAGCTGGGCGCGCCCGACATCCAGTTCCCGCACATCGAGAAGAAGTACATCCGCTACGGCTACCAGCCGCCCCGGAACTTCGTCCCGCGGGACATCGAGATGACGTTCGACCCGAACGCGATGCGGGACGTCGACACCTGGGTCCGCGACAACGCCAAGCAGATGCTCTTCGTCTACGGACAGAACGACCCGTGGGGCGCCGAGCCGTTCCACCTGGGCAAGAAGGCCCGTGACTCGTACATCTTCACGGCGCCCGGCGCCAACCACGGTGCCAACGTCGCCGGTCTCGTCAAGGCGCAGAAGGACCTGGCCACGGCCCGGATCCTGAAGTGGGCGGGCGTCGCCCCGGCCGCCGTCCAGGCCGACCCGGCCAAGGCGAAGCCGCTGGCGAAGTTCGACTCCAAGCTCGACAAGCGTGACATCGAGCGGGAGATGACGCTCCGGCCGTAGCCCGCCGGAGCAGTGGTCGAGTGGGGCCCGGTCGCCGCCGTCCGGCGGGGACCGGGCCCTGTCGTTTCCCGTTCCCTCGGCCGGCCGCTCGGCCGGGCCCTCACACCGGCACCGCGCAGCCCACGGGACGCTTCCCGCCCAGCCGTACGTACAGGCCCGTGGCGGCCGGGCACCGCGCCCTCGTGTCGACGGCCGTCGTCACCTCGTACTCCGGATCGTGCCTGCCCCGGCCGTCGCAGGCAGTCTCGCGGACCTCGCCCCGCCCGGCGCCGTACACGCAGTCGCCCACGATGGTGCGGGGGCCGCCCCCGCCGCCGGGGTCGCCCGGGTGCGGCGGCCGCAGCTTGCGCATGCAGGCGTAGCCCTGCGGCACGGATCCGTCGCCGTCCTCGTCCGCGCCGGACGCGCCCGGCCCGCCGGACGCGTCCGGGGAGGGCCGGGACTCGCTGATGTGGAGGACGAAGTCGGTGGTCGGCGGGCAGAGCGGGCCCTGGCCGACCCGGTCGTCGTGCCGCGCCACCACCCGGGCGGCGGCCCGTTCGCCCGCGCAGGGCACCTCGATGAAGCTGGTCGTCCCGAACGAACTGCACTCGTCGACCCCGAGGAACACCGTCCCGTACCCGGACGGTAGGGCCGACGCGGCCGTGGTCGAGCGCTCCCCGGTCTCCCCGTCCGTCGCGCCGGACCAGCTCTGACACCCCGACAGCGCGGCGACCGCCAGGACGACCGCGGACATCAGCACTCTTGCGCGCACCATTCGAACGCGATGCACCCCTCGCATGGCCACCCCCGATGAACCCCCGCCCAGCGTGACCGTGGGGGAAGGGTCACGCTGGACATATCGTGTCCTTTGCGTCACTTGGGGGCCGTGTGTGAATCGTGTGGCGTAGACCCTCTGCGCCAGGAGGCGTACGGCAGGGTCCGTGGGCGGGCCTGCGCGGCTCAGGCGCCGTACGTCAGGCCGTGCCCGATCGGATAGAGCACCCGCGCCGGGTCGTCGGCCCGCTGCACCGGGACCGGCAGCTTCCCGCGCGGCGCCACCCGCCCGGCCAGCACCCGCGCCGCCGCCCGCACCTCGACGTCCGTCCAGGAGTACGACGCCAAGTACCCCTTCACCCCGGGAAGCTGGGCCACGTCGTACGGGTTGCGGACCGCGACCCCCACCACCGGGACCCCGGTGGCGAGGAGTCGCGTGACGAGCGTCCTCTGCGTACCGGCCGCCGTCACGTTGTACGTCGCCACGACCACCGCGTCCTGGCCGGCCGCCGCCGCGACGGCCTGGTCGATGACCGCCTGGGTGGGGGCCGTGCCGGTCGACAGCCGGGTCGTCGTGAAGCCGAGGGCGGTGAGTTCGGCGGCGAGAACGGCGGTCGGCGGTCCCGTGGTGCCCGTCGGGGACGCCGGGTCGGCGCCGACCACCAGCACCTTGCGGTGCCTGCGGCGGTTCAGCGGCAGCAGCGCGCCCTTGTTGACCAGGAGGGTCGTGGTCCGTTCGGCGATCCGGTCGGCGGCGTCGAGATGCCGCGCGATGCCCACCACCCGGTCGACACCGGCGTCGCTCACGTACGGCCGCTCGAACAGCCCCAGTTTCGCCTTGAGCCGCAGGATGCGCAGGAGCGACGCGTCGAGGCGGGCCTCGGTCAGTTCACCGGCGTGCACGGCCGCGAGGACCGCGTTCCACGCCACGTCGATCGAGGGCGGGTTGAGGAGCTGGTCGACACCGGCCTTCAGTGCCAGCACCGGCACCCGGTCGTCGCCGTACTTCTCCCGGACGCCCTGCATGCCGAGCGAGTCGGTGACCACGACCCCGTCGTAGCCCAGTTCGCCGCGCAGGATGCCGGTGATGATCGGGCGGGACAGGGTGGCAGGGTCGCCGGAGGGGTCCAGGGCGGGGACCATGATGTGCGCGGTCATGATCGAGTCGATCCCGGCGCGGACCGCCGCCTTGAAGGGCGGGGCGTCGAGGGCCGTCCACTGCTTCCGGGTGTGCTCGATGACCGGGAAGCCGTAGTGGCTGTCGACGGCCGTGTCCCCGTGCCCCGGGAAGTGCTTGGCGGTGGCCGCCACCCCGGCCTCTTGATACCCCTTCACCTGGGCGGCGACCAGCTTCGCGACGGCCTTGGGGTCGGCGCCGAAGGAGCGTACGCCGATGACCGGGTTGGCCGGGTTGACGTTCACGTCGGCGACCGGCGCGTAGTCCTGCCGGACGTTGAGCGCGCGCAGTTCGGCGCCGCTGACGCGGCCGGCCGTGCGGGCGTCGGTCGCGGAGCCGCCGGCGCCGAGGGCCATCGCGCCCGGCAGCAGGGTGGCGGGCCTGCCGACCCGGGCCACGATGCCGTGCTCCTGGTCGGTGGAGACGAGCACGGGAAGGCCGCGGGGGAGGGCGAGGGAGGCGCGCTGGATGCCGTTGCCCAGGGCGGCGATCTGGTGGGGGTCGCGGGTGTTGTGCGCCCAGGAGAAGTAGATGATCCCGCCGACCCGGTACTTCGCCAGCAGCTCGGCGGCCGTCCGGACGCCCAGCTCCTGGAGGTTGGCGTCGATGTCGGTCTGGTCGGGCGCGGTCGCCGAGTGCCCGTAGACCCGCATCACGAACAGCTGGCCGACCTTCTCCTCCAGGGTCATGCGCGAGATGAGGCGGCGGAGGCGCTTGTCGTCGGGGCCGCTGACGGCCTGTGCGTCGGCGCCGAGGGCCAGGGCCGTGGTGACGCCCGCCGTGGCGGCGAGAAGGGTACGTCTGGAGGGCACGTGCGGCGCTCCTTCCGGAGGAGGGGAGAGAGGGAGCTGACGATCGGTCGACTGCTGAGGACTGACGCCTGAAGAAAACTTCCAGGGTGTCACGATTATCCGGAAAGTTTCTACCGGTCAAGGGACCGGGGGCGCTCGGCGGGGCGGGGCGGGTGGGGGGTGGGGTAGCACAGCCCCTGCTTTTCAGGGGTGCGGGGAACTGCGCGACCAGCCCCCACCGGGCCCTCACCCGACCACGCACCCCCCGCCCGGCACGAGGTACGGCTCCGCTACCCTCCGGCCCATGACCGCCTCCGAACCCACCATCGTCGCGACCTCGGGCGGCCACCGCCTCGGCGACCGCACCCGGCTGACCTTCCACTCACTCGTGCACCACGCGGTGGACCTGTCGGGCGTGAACGGCCGTCGCCCGAGGGTGATGTACGTCGGTACGGCGATCGGCGACGCCGAGCACATGACCACCCGCATGAGCGAGGCCGCCCGCGTGGCCGGGTTCGACCTGACACCGCTCGCGCTCTTCCCCATGCCCAACATCGAGGACATCGAGTCGGCCGTCCTCGAACAGGACGTCGTCTGGGTCATGGGCGGCTCGGTCGCCAACCTGCTGGCCGTCTGGCGCGTCCACGGTCTCGACCGCGTCCTGCGCCGCGCCTGGGAGTCCGGCGTCGTCCTCAGCGGCGTCAGCGCCGGCTCCATCTGCTGGTTCCGGGGCGGCACGACCGACTCCTTCGGCCCCCGTCTCCGCCCCGTCACCGACGCGCTCGGATACCTCCCGTACGGCAACGGCGTGCACTACGACAGCGACGAGGGCCGGCGCCCCCTGGTCCACACCCTCGTCGCCGACGGCACCCTCCCGGAGACCCACTGCACGGACGACGGCGTCGGCCTCGTCTACCGGGGCACCCGACTCGCGGAGGCCGTCACCGAAGTTCCGGGCAAGGGGGCGTACATCGTCCGCCGGGAGGGCGGTGCCGCGACCGAGGAACGCCTGGAGCCCCGGCTGCTGCCGGAGCCCCGCCGCTAGGGCCCGGCACGCCGGGAGCGCGCACCGAACGCCGCTCCTTCTCCCACGGAGATCCGTCAGAAGGGCCCTGGGGGTCACCACCGCTGGGCGCGGTCTCCTGTCCGGTGTGGCCGGGGCTCGGGGTGGCGGGGCCGAGGGGTGAAGAGGGACTCGGGGGAGTCGTCTTCGGGGTGCTGGAGCGGTACGTCGGGGCGGTCGGCGCTCCAGGGCTGCCGCGGGGCGTCGGGCTCACGCCTGCGTCCCCGCGTGGCGGACCGGTCCCAGTCGCCCTCGCCGAGCACGAGCATCGGGTCGAACATCACGACCACCCCCGCGAGCAGCAGGAAGATGACCGGGCCGATGAGCATGGGCAGCAGGATCGACGTGGGCGACTCGCCGGTGAACGTGCCGGGGGCCGAGGTGTGCAGATGCACCCCCACCGCGGCCATGCCCGTGTAGTGCATCCCGGACACGGCGACCCCCATCACCAGGCTGGCGCCCAGGCTGGTCAGGAAGCCCCGGATCGACACGGCCGCCCAGAGCGCGGCGGTCGCGGCGCCGATGGCGATGCCGACGGAGAGGGCGACGACGGCGAGGTCGTAGCGGATGTAGCCGTTCAGCTGGATGGCGGCCATGCCGAGGTAGTGCATGGCGGCGACCCCGAGTCCCGTGACGCATCCCGCCGCGCACAGTGAGGCCGTGCTGACGCCCCGGTAGCCCACGGCGAAGACCCCGACGCCGACGACGGTGACGGCCACGACGAGGCTGAGGACGGTCAGCCCGACGTCGTAGTGGATCTCGCTCTCCTTGACCCGGAAGCCGATCATCGCGATGAAGTGCATCGTCCAGATGCCGCAGCCGATCGAGGCGGCCCCGAGGGCCAGCCAACCGGGCTTCCAGGACTGCTCGTTGTAGACCGACCGCACGACGCAGCGCAGGCCGAGCGCCGCGCCCAGGCAGGCCATGACATAGGCGGCCACCGGGGTGACCGCGCCGTAGCTGAAACCGTCGACCGTGCCTTGCATATGCCAAGTACCCCCGATGCATGGCCAGTTGTGCCTGGCTGTCGAGGGAGGTAAGTCTGCTGTAAGGGCAGGCTGCAGCGCTGCGTTTTCCCGGAGTTACTGTCGGTACTTGTTCGGCGCGTGATCGACTTTGGGTGAGTCGATACTGATTCGCGGTCAAAATTCGTGCCACGGGAGGCTGTCGGAGGACATGAGGGGGCCTGAGCTTGACGTTTCAAGCTCAGGCCAGTGGTTTACGCGGCGTCGTTGAGGAGCCGGCCGAGGTGTTCCCGGCCCGCCGCCAGCAGTTCCGGCAGCGGCGCGGCCTCCTCGTACCACCGCTTCTCGTACTCCCAGCACAGCCACCCGTCCCAGTCCTTGCGGGACAGCAGCTCGACGCACTCGCCGAGCGGCAGGACACCCGCACCGAGCGGGAGCGGCGTGGTGTCCTCGGGCGAGGCGATGTCCTTCACCTGGACGTAGCCGAGGAAGGGGGAGAGGGCGGCGTAGGACTCGGCGGGCTGTTCGCCGCCGAGCCAGGTGTGCATCACGTCCCAGAGCGAGCCGACACTGCCGTGGCCGACCGGGCCGAGCACCCGGATCGCGTCGGCTCCGGTGCGGTGCGAGTCATGGGTCTCCAGCAGGATCCGTACACCCCGGTCGGCCGCGTCCTCCGCCGCCGTGCCGAGCCGCCGCGCCGCGATCGCGTCGGCCTCGTCCCTGCTCTGGCCGCCGGCCGGGTCGGCACCGGGGAAGACGCGCACGAAGGGCGCGCCCAGGTCCCGGGCCAGGTCCAGAAGGCCGCGGATCTCGTCCAGCACGGGACCGTCCTCGCCCGGCGCGGCGACCCGCGCGTACCCGGCCAGTCCCAGGATCTCCACCCCCGCCGCCTTGAACTCGGCGGCCACCTCGGCGCGTTCGCCGGCCCCGATCCCCGGATGCACCGGCTCCTCGGGATGGGCGCGCAACTCGACGCCGTGATAGCCGTGCGCGACGGCGAGCCGTACGACGTCGGCGACGGGGAGACCGGGGACACCGAGGGTGGAGAACGCGAGTTTCATGTCTTCGGACCGTACACGTCGGCCGGCGCGGTGCGGCACCCCACCCGGCGTGGCCGACGGCCTTCGTACCGGTGCATCAGATGTCCCGCCGTTCCAGCGGCTTCGTCGCGGGCCCCTGGACGATCCGGCCCTCGACGTCGAAGCGCGAGCCGTGGCAGGGGCACTCCCAGGTCCGTTCGGCGCGGTTGAAGCCGACCAGACAGCCCATGTGGGTGCAGCGGGCGGAGAGGGCGTGCAGCGAGCCGTCCTCGTCCCGGTGGACCGCGTGGTGGTGGGCGCCGACGCGGACGACCGCGCCGTCCCCCGGGGCGATCGCGTCCACGGAGGCGTTCCCGGCCGGGCTGATCCGGTCGCCGACGAAGTGACGGGCGACCTGGGCCTGGTGCTTGAGGAAGCTCGGCGCCTCCCGCACCGCGCTGAGCACCCGGCGCGGGTCGTACAGGTCGCTCCACGCGGCCTTGTGCCCGGTGATCGACTCGGCCAGCAGTTGCCCGGCCATGATGCCGCCGCTCATGCCCCATCCGCCGAACCCGGTCGCCACCCAGGTGTGCCGGCTGCCCGCGTGGAAGGGCCCGACGAGCGGTACGGAGTCGGTGGAGTCGTTGTCCTGCGTCGCCCAGCGGTGGGTGAAGTCGAGCGGGCCGAAACGCTCGGCCGCCCACTCCGCGAGGAGGTCGAACCGCTCCTCGACACCCGCCGCCCCCGGCGTGAAGTGCTCCCCGGTGACGATCAGCAGCCGCCGCCCGTCCCCGTACGGGGCGGTCCGCGCGGAGCGGGTGCGGTGCTCCTGGGTGAGGTACATGCCGTGCGGGTCCGCCGCGGCGGGCACCGGCGCGGCGAGCACGAGTTCGCGGCGCGGGGAGAGCCGGGTGAACAGCAACGCCCGGTCGAAGACGGGGTAGTGCGTGGCCACCACGACGTCCGAGGCGGTCACGGTGAACCCGGCGTCGGTGGTCAGCCGGCACGGCGAGCCCTCCTTGAGCCGCGTCACCCGCGTCCGCTCATGGACCGAGGCGCCCTGCCGCACCAGATCCCCCACCAGCGCCAGCAGGTACTTGCGGGGATGGAACTGCGCCTGGTCCGCCACGCGCACCGCTCCCGCGACCGGGAACGGCAGCCCCGTCTCCGTCACGAACTCGGCGGGCAGTCCCGCCTCCCGGGCCGCCTCCGCCTCGGCCCGCAGCTCCGCGACGCGCCCCTCGTCCTCGGCGTACGTGTAGGCCGCCGCAACCTCCCAGTCGCACGCGATGTCCAGCTCCTCCACCAGGGCGGCGGCATGCCGGATCGCCTCGCTCTGCGACCGTGCGTACAGCGCGGCCGCCTCGGCGCCCCGGGTCCGCCGCAGCCGGTCGTAGATCAGCGTGTGCAACGCCGTCACCTTGGCCGTCGTGTGCCCCGTGACCCCGGCCGCCACCCGGTCCGCCTCCAGCAGCGCCACCCGTCGCCCGCGCCGCGCCAGCTCCCACGCGGTACTGATCCCCGCGATGCCCGCGCCCACCACCGCCACGTCGACGGTCAGATCCCCGTCCAGCGGGGGGTGCTCGCCTTCGTGCGGCGCGCTCTCGATCCAGTACGACCGCTGCTCCGGTCGTGTGTGCTCCTCGGGCTGCATGGCTTCGGGTCCTTTCAGTCGGCCGGCGGCGGGGCCGGGCGGGAGTCGTCGCTGTCGGCCGGCTGCGGACGCCCCCGCGGCGGCTGTGACGGCTGTGGCTGTGGTGACGTCTGTGTGGACTGGGACGGCTGGGGTCGGGCCTGGGCGCGGCGGCGGTGGCTGGTGTCGCACCACGGGTAGATCCTGCTGCGGCGACAGGTGCACAGGGCCACGCAGAAACGGTCCGACGACACGGTCGTACCGTCGTCCAGGGTGACCTCGACCGGCCCCTCGACCAGGAGGGGACCGGGGCGTTGCAGGGTGACGCGGCGTCGTTCAGCGGGGACGTTCGGCACGGATGACCACCAGCTCTTCCTTCTCGTCGCCGTCGGTGTGACCCTCGGTCCCCAGCAGCCCTCGGCGGCGCAGCCAGTCGCTCCGTTCCCGCAGGACGGGCCCGAACGCGACCCGGCGGTGCTCCACGACCCCGGCCCGCAGCCCCGCCGTCCGTAGCTGCGTCAGCGTCCGCTCCGCGTCGCTCAGCGCCGAGTGGACCAGCAGCAGCACGCCACCGGGCCGCAGCAGCTCCGGAGAGTCCTGGCAGATCCGGTCCAGCAGCAGCCGGCCGTCCCATCCGCCGTGCCAGGCGCGTGCGGCGCCCCGCGCGTGGCCGAGCCTGTCGGGTCTCGGCGCCGCGCCCGGTCCCGGGCCGGGCCCGGGACGCCGAGACCCGGCCGGGCCCGGCACGTACGGGGGATTGGACAGGATGAGGTCGAAGGACCGCTCGGCCACGGGCCCCAGCAGGTCCCCTCGGACGACCGTCATCGGCAGCCGCGCCAGCAGGGCGTTGACCCTGGCGTTGAGCACGGCCCGCCAGGAGATGTCCACCGCCGTGACGTCCGCGCCGCGCGCCGCCGCGGCCAGCGCGACGGCTCCGGTCCCCGTACCGACGTCCAGCACACGGGCCCGCGGGGCGAGGGGTTCGCGCTCCAGGGCGCGGACCAGGAGTTCGGTGTCGTCCTGCGGGGCGTAGACGCCCGGCAGGGACACGGGGAGGGAGAGGGGGTTCACGGGGACGGCCTCCAGGCGGGTGGGTCGGCGGGAAGCCGGACGGGGAGCGGACGGGGAGCGGACGGGCGTTGGAGGGATGTCGGACGGGCGTTGGAGGGATATCGGTCGGTGAGCGGACGGGCTACGAAGGGGCATCGGACGGGGATCGGACCCGGCTTCGGAGGGGTATCGGACGGGGATCGGACCCGGCTTCGGAGGGACATCGGACGGGGATCGGACCGGCTTCGGAGGGACATCGGACAGGGAAGCGGAGTGTCAGACCGGAGCGCGCAGGGACGAGCGGCCCGCCCGCCACGCTCCGAGCAGACGGTCGGCCAGGGCGTCCTCCAGATGGTTGGTGGCGTCGACACCGAAGGCCACGTCGGCGTCCAGCTGCGGCTCCTCCTCCAGCAGCCCGGCGACGACCTCCCGCCGGACGACCTGCTCGTGCACGGCGTCGGCCTCCACGTGTTCGTCGTAGAAGTGTTCGGCGGCGGGGCCCGCCCCGGTCCGCCGCATGGCATGGGCGAGCCGTCGGGAACCGGGGGAGGAGGTGATCTCGACGGTCGCGAAGTGTCCGACCAGGGCGCCGCGCAGGGCGCGGTGCAGCCCGAAGAGGGACATCAGGTTGACGAGGGCGAGTGCCTCGGCGCCGGCCGCGTCCACGTAGCGGCCGTACTCCGGGTCGAGGCCGAGGTCGGTCATCAGCTCGGCGAAGAGGCGGGCGTGCACCCGCTCGGCCCGGCCCCCGCCGAACTCGTCGAACTCCACCGCGGCCATCCCCGCCTTCGCCCGCCCCCACAGCCGGGGCAGCACCCAGGCGTGCGGGTCGGCCTCCTTCAGGTGGTAGAGCGAGCGCTGCGCCGCGTACTCGCGCACCTGCCACAGTTCGCCCCGGTCCTGGAGGAAGCCGCTGACGCCGCTGTCGTCGCCGGCGGCCGGTTCCACGAGCAGGTCGTCCAGCGCCTCCTCGGCGCTCACATGGCGGGTCGCCCGGTCGCGCAGCGACTCCAGGAACGGCCACTCCAGCGCGGCCCGGCAGCGCAGCAGCTCCGGGTCCCATTCGAGGCCGGCGTCGACGCCGGCGAAGCCCCGGTAGTGCAGCTCATAGCAGAGGTAGAGGGCGAGCTGGAGATCGTCGCCGAAGGGGTCGGTCCCGGCGATCTCACGGCTGCCCGGCAGGGGTCCTTCACCCCGCAGGAACGCCGTGACCCCGGCCGAGATCGGCCCTCTGTTCTCCGGCAGGGCCGGTCCTGCCACCCGTGTCTCCATGGCCGCCGGGTACCCGTGTTGCGTGCGTATGCACCTGTGCGTCCCCGCCCCCGGTGGCCCCCCGGGCGCCGGACATGGCGAGGGGGCTCCCGTCACGGGAGCCCCCTCGTCAGGGCAGCCGACCGCGGACCATCGGCCGGCGGCCGCCCGCCTGCGCGCCGCGCGACCTCACACTCCGTCGCGCTGCGCCGTACGCCGGGTCGCCTGCGCGCGCTCCTGGACCTTGCCCTTCATCTTCTTGGCCTCACCGCGCGCCTGCTGCATCTTGCCCTCGGCCTGCTGCTCACGGTTCCCGGTGACCTTCCCGGACATCTCCTTGGCCTTGCCCTTGATCTTGTCCATGCTGCCCTTGTCCTTGGCGGCCATGATTTTTCTCCTTCGTGAGGGGTGAGGCGATGCCTCTCTCGCCCAACGTAGGACGGGACGGTGACGGACGCGCGCTGAAGCGTCACGTTCCGTAGCGGTAGCCCGCTCGGTGGTACGCCGATCCGTACCCGTCGGACGGGACACGCCTCCCGGATCTCCCGGCGCGGAACCACGGACCGGCCGCCGCGGAACCACGGACCGTCCGGTGCGGTCCGCTCCGGCGTGGAGTCCTTTTTCTTTCTGGCCCTTGTCCTCGCGCCGTTCCTGACCCCGTTGGTGGTCGCGGCCACGACCCTGGCTCTCGCGGCCCGCGCGCATCGCCGGGAGACGGGCAGCGGGCGGCGCCTGCCGAATGCCGGCTCGTGTGCGCTGCTCGCGGTCATGGCCGCAGCGGTGGCCTTCGGCGCGTACGCGGTCGGTGTGACGTCGGGCTTCTTCGTCCTCGATCCCGACCAGATGTGCGCGGCCGAAGGCGCCCCCGGGGAGTACGTGGTGACGCACATGACGCTGCCGGTCAGCGTGCAGTGCGTCACGGACGAGGGGGCGGGCACCGAACTGGTGCCGGTCTGGGTGAATCCGGCCGTCTTCGGCGGCATCGCGCTCGGCGCGCTCGCGTCGGTCGCGGCCGTCACTCAACGGCTACGCGGAACCGGAAACTGATCCGCCCCGCCCCTCCCGTGCGGACCCGAACCTCGGCCGGGGGCGCCGGACTCGGGTGCGCCCGCTCCCCGGCCCCAGTCCGGAGAGGCCGGTCCTCAGTCCCCCCGAGGCCCCCCGGTGGACCCCCGCACCATCAACTCCCCCCGCACCGTGGCGATCCCCCCGGGCGGCGGCTCCTCGCGGCCCATCGCGATGCGGCCGGCCCGGGCGCCCGCCTCCGACAGCGGCAGCCGTACCGTCGTGAGCGCGGGTACCGCGTCGATGCTGAAGGGGAGGTCGTCGAAGCCGGCCACGGAGACGTCGTCCGGGATGCGCAGGCCCGAGTCGCGCAGGGCGGCGCACGCGCCGAGTGCCACCGTGTCGTTGGCGGCGAGCACGGCGGTCAGGGAGGGGTCGCGGCGCAGCAGCTCCAGCGTCGCCTCGTAGCCGGAGAGCCGGTCGTAGCGCCCGTACACCGTCCACCGGGGGTCGTCCTCGATGCCGGCCGCCGCCAGCGCCGCCCGGTGGCCCTCCAGGCGGTGCCGGGTGGTCGTCCGCTCCTGCGGCCCGGCGATGTAGCCGAGGCGCCGGTGGCCCAGTCCGATCAGATGCTCGGTGAGCCGCTGACCGCCGCCCCGGTTGTCGAAGGTGATCGCGATGGCCTCCGGCGTGGGCGGCCGCCCGCACAGCACCACCCGCGTCCCGGCCTCCATCAGCTTGCGCAGCTTGTTGCCGACGGCGCTCAGATGCGCGGGATCCTCGATGGCCCCACCGGTCAGCACGACGGCGGCGGCCCGCTGGCGCTGCAGCAGGGTGAGGTACGTCAGCTCGCGCTCCGGGGAGCCGCCCGTGTTGCACACCACACCCAGCCGCTCCCCGCCCGCGCGCCCGCCGGGCCCGCCGATCTCGGACTGGATGGCCGCGGCCATGATCCCGAAGAAGGGGTCGGCGATGTCGTTCACGAGGATGCCGACCAGGTCGGAGGTGGCGGCGGCGAGCGCGCTGGCGGGGCCGTTGAGGACGTAGTCCAGCTCGTCGACGGCCTTCAGCACCCGCTCGCGCGTGGTCGCGGCCACCGGGTAGTTGCCGTTGAGCACCCGGGAGACGGTCGCGGGCGACACCTGCGCACGGGCCGCCACGTCCGCCAGGGTCACAGTCATCGTTGCTCGTCCTCCGGTGCGCGTGATGTTCGGGCTGTCGGGGAACCTTACGGCTGCGATCACCGTTCGCCCCCTCGAACAACTCGACCCCCTCGCGGTCTTGTACAGACCGCTGCTCAGAGGCTAGCTTCTTGTTGGATAGAAAGCGCTTGCTGTGACGCTCACCCTTTCGTCGGGCGTACGCGGCGCCCGACGCGTACGCAGACACGAACGCACACCAACGAAAGGACCGGCCGTGACACGCAGAACCGTACGGATCGCCATGAACGGCGTGACCGGACGCATGGGCTACCGCCAGCACCTCGTCCGCTCCATCCTCGCCATCCGCGAGCAGGGCGGACTGGACCTCGGCGACGGCACGGTCCTGTGGCCGGAGCCGGTCCTCGTCGGCCGCCGCGAGCACGCCCTGAAGGCGCTCGCCGAGCAGCACGGCCTGGACCCGGCGAACGTCTCCACCGACGTCGACGCCGTCCTCGCCGACCCGACCGTCGAGATCTACTTCGACGCCCAGGTCACCTCGGCCCGCGAGGAGGCGATCAAGAAGGCCATCGCCGCCGGCAAGCACATCTACACCGAGAAGCCGACCGCCACCGGCCTCGACGGCGCCCTGGAGCTGGCCCGCCTCGCCAACGCCGCCGGCATCAAGCACGGCGTCGTCCAGGACAAGCTGTTCCTGCCGGGCCTGCTGAAGCTCAAGCGTCTCATCGACGGCGGCTTCTTCGGCCGCATCCTCTCCGTCCGGGGCGAGTTCGGCTACTGGGTCTTCGAGGGCGACTGGCAGGAGGCACAGCGCCCCTCCTGGAACTACCGCGCGGAGGACGGCGGCGGCATCGTCGTCGACATGTTCCCGCACTGGGAATACGTGCTCCACGAGCTGTTCGGCCGCGTGAAGTCCGTCCAGGCCCTCACCGCCACCCACATCCCGCAGCGCTGGGACGAGCAGGACAAGCCCTACGACGCCACGGCCGACGACGCCGCGTACGGCATCTTCGAGCTGGACGGCGGCGCGATCGCCCAGATCAACTCCTCCTGGGCCGTCCGCGTCAACCGCGACGAGCTGGTCGAGTTCCAGGTCGACGGCACCGAGGGCTCGGCGGTGGCAGGCCTGCGCAACTGCCGCGTCCAGCACCGCTCCGCCACCCCCAAGCCGGTGTGGAACCCCGACATCCCCGCCACCTACTCCTTCCGCGACCAGTGGCAGGAGGTGCCGGACAACGCCGAGTTCGACAACGGCTTCAAGGCGCAGTGGGAGCTGTTCTTCAAGCACGTCTACGCCGACGCGCCCTACCACTGGGACCTGCTGGCCGGCGCCCGCGGCGTCCAGCTCGCCGAACTGGGCCTGAAGTCCTCGGCCGAGGGCGTCCGTCTCGACGTGCCGGAGATCCAGCTGTGACGATCCGACTCCCCGGTACCGGAGGGCAGTTGCGGGCCTACACCCCGCGCACCGAACCCCTGGCGGTGTCCCCCGGAACCCCGCTCACCTCCCGCACGGTCTTCTCGGCGGCGCACGTCGTCGCCGACCCGTACGCGGACGTCTCCCCGGACTCGCCCGCCGCCGTCGACTGGGACGCCACCCTCGCCTTCCGCCGCCACCTGTGGTCGCACGGCCTGGGCGTCGCCGAAGCGATGGACACCGCGCAGCGCGGCATGGGCCTGGACTGGGCGGGCGCGGCGGAGCTGATCCGCCGCAGCGCCGCCGAGGCGAAGGCGGTCGGCGGCCGGATCGCCTGCGGCGTCGGCACCGACCAGCTCACGGGCCTCGCCTCCCTGCCGGAGATCCGCAAGGCGTACGAGGAGCAGCTGGCGCTCGTCGAGGAGTCGGGCGCCCAGGCGATCCTGATGGCCTCGCGCGCGCTGGCCGCCGCCGCGGCGAGCCCCGAGGACTACCTGGAGATCTACGGCCACCTGCTCCGCCAGGCCGCCGAGCCGGTCGTCCTGCACTGGCTCGGCCCCATGTTCGACCCGGCGCTGGACGGCTACTGGGGCTCCTCGGACCTCGACGAGGCCACGGAGACCTTCCTCGCCGTGATCGCCGCCCACCCCGACAAGGTCGACGGCATCAAGGTCTCCCTGCTGGACGCCCAGCGTGAGATCGACATCCGCCGCAGGCTCCCGCAGGGCGTCCGCTGTTACACCGGCGACGACTTCAACTACCCCGAGCTGATCGCGGGCGACGAGAAGGGCTTCAGCCACGCGCTGCTCGGCATCTTCGACCCGCTGGGCCCGCTGGCGGCGCAGGCGGTACGGGTGCTGGACACGGGCGACGTGCAGGGCTTCCGGGACCTCTTGGACCCGACCGTCGAGCTGTCCCGCCACCTCTTCCAGACGCCCACCCGCTTCTACAAGACGGGTGTCGTCTTCCTGGCCTGGCTGGCCGGCCACCAGGAACACTTCACGATGGTCGGCGGCCTTCAGTCGGCCCGCTCCCTCCCGCACTTCGCGCGGGCGTACGAACTGGCCGACGGCCTGGGCCTGTTCCCGGACCCGGCGCTGGCGGAGGCCCGCATGAAGAACCTGCTCTCCCTGTACGGAGTGGCCCAGTGAGCGCCATCGGGGATCTGTCCCGCTTCTCCATCAACCAGATGACGGTCAAGCAGCTGTCGCTGCCCGAACTCGTCGAGGGCTGCCTGGAGTTGGGTATTGCGGGTGTGGGCCTGTGGCGCGAGCCGGTGGCGGCGCACGGCCTGGAGGCGACGGCCAAGCTGGTCCGCGACGCGGGCCTCGCGGTCACGACCCTCTGCCGGGGCGGCTTCTTCACGGCGATCGACCCGGCAGAGCGGGCGGAGGCGCTGGCCGACAACCGCAAGGCCATCGACGAGGCGGCGACCCTGGGCACGGACACCCTCGTCCTGGTCTCGGGCGGCCTCCCGGCGGGCTCGAAGGACCTGCACGGCGCGCGGGAGCGCATCGCGGACGCACTGGCCGAACTGGGCCCGTACGCGGCGGCGAACGGCGTCCGCCTCGCCATCGAGCCGCTCCACCCGATGTTCGCCTCGGACCGCTGTGTGGTGTCGACGCTCTCCCAGGCTCTGGACATCGCGGAGCGCTTCCCGGCGGAGCAGGTCGGCGTGACCGTGGACACCTACCACATCTGGTGGGACGACACGGCCCCGGCGGCGATCGCCCGCGCGGGCGCGGCCGGCCGCATCCACACCTTCCAACTCGCCGACTGGATCACCCCGTTGCCCCAGGGCGTCCTGACCGGCCGGGGCCAGATCGGCGACGGCGCGATCGACATGCGCGAGTGGAAGGCGTATGTCGAGGCCGCGGGCTACACCGGCCCCATCGAGGTCGAGCTGTTCAACGACGAGCTGTGGGCGGGCGACGGGCGCGCACTGCTCGCGCAGACAGCCCGGCGGTTCGTGGAACACGCGGCGTGACGTCCGGGCGGCGGGCCGGGGCATGATGCCCGGCTCGCCGCCCCGGGCGGTGCCGGACCGGGACGGATGAGCCCGATGACGCTGATGACCCGGCGAGAGGCGTATACGTCACGTATACTCGCCGTATGTCCGACGTCATGATCCGTGTGCCCGCCGAAGTCCGTGACCAGCTCGCCGCCGTGGCCGAGGCGCGGGGGACGAGTCTTCGTGCCCTCATGCAGGACATAGCCGCTCAGACGCTGACACCCGAGCAGATCAGGGAACGCGCCGACCGCACCCGGGCCCTGCTCGCCGAACGCTTCGGGCACGACGTGTCCGAGGAGGAGTCGGCCGAGATGCGGCGCAAGATGCGGGAGGCGACGGATGCCCACCGGGCCGCCCTCGCGCAGGGGGAGTCGTCGCGTTGAGTCAGATCGAGCACTATGTTCTCGACGCGCCCACGCTCGTGGCGCTGGGTGGTGACAAGCAGGTCTCCGGCCTCATCCACGCGGCGGCGGCGAGCGATGACGTACGTCTGTGGGTGCCCGTCCTGTGTCTTCTGGAGGCCGAACGCCGTCGTCCGGGCACGGTCGACCACGTGGGTGTCCTGGTCGACGTGCTGTCCGTCGTCGACGACGACTACGCCATGGCCGTGACGGTTGCGGAACTGGGACGAGTGGGGGTCGCCCAGGACGCCTCGGCCGCCGTTCACGCCGCGAGGCCGAACCAGCTGATTCCGACGGGGGCGTTGATCGCCGCAGTGGAACCGCGAGCCTACGACGGACTCGGGGTCGGGGTCATGGACCTGAGACGCTGACCGGCGGAGCGGTGCCGCATCACGCGGGCGGGTGGTCCCGGCCCGGCCCCCGCGCCGCCCGCTCCCGCGCGCGGAACTCCGTCGGCGACACCCCGTACGCCCCCCGGAACGCCCGAGTGAAGTCGGAGGCGCGGGGCATCCCCCAGCGGGTGGCGATGGTGTGGACGGGCGTGGAGTCCAGGCCGGGGTCCGCCAGGTCGTGGCGGGCGCCTTCCAGGCGCTGGACGCGGATCCAGGCCGCGACCGTCTCGTCCGGGGTGTCCTCCTGGAACAGCCGGTGCAGATAGCTCAGCGAGATGTGATGGGCCGCCGCGATCGCCCGCGGGTTCAGCTCCGGGTCGTGCAGGTTCTGCCGGACGAACGCCCGTATCCGTGTCGTCAGGGCCCGCTGGCGCGTCTCCGGCGGCAGCGCGTCCTCCGCCTCCAGCACCTGCGCGAACCAGGCGGCCAGCAGGTCGATCAGTACGGTGCCGAGGCGGGGTGCGTCGGCCGGCTGAAGGGTGTCGACCTGCTGCTCCAGGCCCGTGAGGAACCCCGTCAGCAGGGCCCCCACCCCCTCCCGCCCCGGCAGCCGCCGCCCCAGCAGCTCCGCGATCCGGGCGGGCGGCAGGGGCAGCAGCGTCTTGGGGAGGTCCGCACATATTCCCCTGATCACCTGGCGGCCCAGACTGTCCGACGGGCGCACGTCGTACGCCCGCGACGTGTCCGTCACCCACAGATCGCTCGGGCCGTACATCTCGGTCCGCCCCACGTGCTCCAGCCCGAAGTCGCCGCCGAGCACCAGCGACAGGTGGTACATCTCCGGGTCGGACTGCCGCACCATCTTCTCGGTACGCCGGAACCCCGTCGGCAGGTGCGCGGTCGGCCACACGAGCACCGGCCCCAGTTCCAGCAGTCGCTGCTGCGCCCAGAAGTCGCCCGCGAACTTGCTGTGTATGTCGCTGGGCGCGATCGCCCGGTGCACCAACTCCCGCCAGTAGTCGAACCGGTGCTCCGCGGGCACGTCGTCACTCCGGAACACGGTCCCGATCATGGCCCGTTCAGCCCCGGGTGCCGGCCGCGTACGGGACGAAGTCGGCCCAGGCGGCGGGGGAGAGGGTGAGCTGGGGGCCGGGTGCGGTGTTCGCCTTGGAGTCGCGGACGTGGATGGCGTGAGGGAGGGCTACGGCCACTTCGACGCAGTCGTCGCCGGAAGCGCTGCTGTAGCTGCTCTTGAACCAGACCAGTTGGGTCGCACTCATAGGTCCCCTCGCATCCGCCGCAACAGGCTCACGGAGTCTTGGATGGTGAGAGCCTGCGAACGCATCCTGACATACCGCTGCTTAAGGACGCTGACCACTTTCGCGTCGGAGATCAGCTGACCGCTTTCCTGTCCCTCGTTGTAGGCGAACCACCGGTTCTCGGGGCTCTCCGAGAGCCGGATCGGCCCGTGCAACCCGGAGGGCGACTCCTGCACCAGAGGCATGATCTGGATGTCGACATTGCGCAGTTCGGCGACTTGCAGCACCCGGTCAAGGAGCCCTCGCGTGACGGTGGACCCTCCTGTGCGTCGAAGGAACAGGTGCTCTTCGAGGATGAAGCTGAAAGCAGTGTTCGCGCGTTCCGCGAAGCGCTGCTGTCGCTCGGCACGAGCGGCCCAACGCTCCTCGATCTGCTGGTCGTCCATGGGCGGCAGCTGGTCGGCGGACATGGCCCGCAGATACGCCTCGGTCTGCAACAGGCCCGGGATCATGCGGCACTCGTACGTATAGAGAGTGATCGCCCCCGCCTCCCACTTGGCCCATTTCCTGAACCAAGCCGCCAACCCCGGCTGTCGCCCCAGATGCTGAGCCGCCCGGATCAGCGCCCCCGTATCCCCCAGCTCCCGGTCCACCCCCTCCACGAACGCCGTGTCCGGCAACCTCCTCCCCAACTCCACCGACGCCACCATGTGCTTGGAGTACCCGACCGCGTCGGCCAGCTCCTCCCGGCCCAGCCCCGCGTGCTCCCGCAGTGCCTGGGCCATCGCCCCGAACGTCCGCAGGCTGTCGGACGCCTCCGGCTCCCCGCCGCCCAGCCCCGTCGCCGTCATGCCGCCGCTGTCGGCCACCATGGGCCACCTCCCGCGCACCCGCCCGCCGAACCACACCGCTCCTCGCCATGGTCACAGTAAGTCACCAGTACCGTCCAGTGAGTAACCGCGTACGCTGTCTCGGAGTACGCGGCGCGAAGCTGGTGAACCGGGCTTCCCGCAGGCCACATTGGGCGTCATGACCGCACCGCCCGCCGCGCGCCACACGCTGACGGCACCGACGTTCACGCAGCGCTTCAGCTCGACCCCGCTGGGCGCCCGCCTGGCCCGGCACCTGGCCCTGAACCAGCTGCACGCCTGGGGTATCCGGTACGGCTCGGACCCCTCCGACCGGGCGGCGGCGGTCGTGGCCGAGCTGGCCGCGAACGCGGTGACCCACGGCCGCGTCCCGGGCCGCGACTTCGAGCTGCGCCTCTCCCTCCCCACGGGTTCGCTCCGCATCGAGGTCACCGACACCCGCGCCGAACGCCTGCCGCCCGGCCCCGGTGCCGTACGGCTGGCGTGCCCGCTGGCGGAGAACGGACGCGGCCTGGTCCTCGTCGACGCGCTCTGCGACCGCTGGGAGGTCGTCGACCGCGACCCGCCGGGCAAGACGGTCCTCGTGGAGATCGACCTGCCGGGCTGGCGGTCCCTGATGAGGCGGCTCCCCGAACGCAGGCCGCCCAAGAGGCGACGCGGCTAGCCTTCGGCGGGCCGAACCTGCGGATACGCGAAGACCTGCCGGCCGGGCCCCCGAGTGCGACGGCGTCCGTTCGCTGATCCCCTTCGGGGGCCGTTTCTGTGCCCCGGCGGCCCCACGGAACGACCTCGGCCCGGCAAGGGTGCTCAGGTGACCGGCAAGGAACTGCCGCTGTGTTGGGACGCGAGTGGGGCCGGTGACGTATTGCCGCAGGTCAGGTGGGATGTGGGGGCAGGTTTCGGTGTGGTGGGGGAGTCCAGAATCCGTTCAGTCCGCGTGGTCCTCGCTTTCCTAAGGTCGGGGAGCGAACTCCGCAGCCGAGGGCTGTGGTGCTGACCTTCGAACACGTATCGCGTCCGCGCGCTCCGTGGCGTGTGGGGGCCGAACCGAGATGAGGATTCATGCGCAAGAACAGAGGTCTGGTCGTGGGTGCGCGGGCGGTGGCGCTCGCGGTGACCGTGGGGGTGGCCGCGTCGACGGGCATGGCGGGGACCGCGGCTACGGCGTGGGCGTCGGCGCGGGAGGGGGAGCCGTCGTCGGCGTACTCGGCTGAGGACATCATCCTGGGGTTCATGGGCGGGGGGATGGTGGCCAAGGAGCACCCGCAGGCGGTGGTGGTGCCCAAGGGGCGGGCGGTCGGGGCGAACGAGAAGGCTGTGTCGGCCTTCGTCAAGCTGGCCTCGCTCAAGGAGCCCAAGTTCGCCGAGGAGTTCCGCGCGGACATCACCTCGGGGGACCCGTACCGGGTCCGCACGGGGCTGGAGAGGTTGGACAAGATGTCCCGGATCATCGCCACTGAGCAGAAGGACCTGGGCGCCGGTGCCGGCTCGTTCATCGTGAACGACAGCGTGTTCATCAACAACAGCAGCTTGGTCAACGACAGGAACCTGTCGAAGATCTCGGCGATGGACGTCGTCGCGGTGGCGGCG
Organism: Streptomyces sp. NPDC057438; assembly: GCF_042802995.1. Taxonomy (NCBI): domain Bacteria; kingdom Bacillati; phylum Actinomycetota; class Actinomycetes; order Kitasatosporales; family Streptomycetaceae; genus Streptomyces; species Streptomyces sp. NPDC057438. The sequence goes on along the minus strand of NZ_JBHVDD010000018.1, from coordinate 85,756 downwards.
CATATCGCCGTGGCGGTCGAGGCCATCGCGGCCGCGGTGGTCGTGGCGGACTTCAAGGCCGGCAGCAGCGGCCTGACGACGGAAGTGGCCGTCGCGACGGTGACCAAGGTCCTGGCCGGTAAGTAGTCATGAGAAAGGGCGGCTCCGTCGTGCGCGGCGGAGTGTCCCTCGGGGGGTGGAAAATCATGTCTCGCACAGGCTTCTTCGGCGGAGCCGCCCTGTGGGCAACGGTCGGTGTGACATCGCTGCTGGCGGCGCTGCCGAGTTCGGCGGTCGCTCCACCGGGGCTCGACGCATCACGACGGGTCATCGGACAGGTGTGGCCCCAGGGCTGGTCGTTCTTCACCAAAAGCCCTCGTTCGCCGGTGAACGGGGCCTATACGGTGTCCTCCGATTCTCCCGACGAGGCGCCGCGGAGCGCGCTCATCGGACCCAATTCCAGTCCGTCCAACGTGTTCGGGGCCAGCAGGAGGGCACGTGCCCAGGGCCCCGAGCTGGCAAGCCTGACGTTCGCCACGCCGAAGCGGGCCTGGAAGAAATGCGACGGATACACGGTCTCCGACTGTGAGATCGGCGATGGCGGTTCGTCACCGAAGATCCGTAACGAGTCTCCGATCCCGACGCTGTGCGGGAAGACCGTCCTCACCACGGAGGAACCGGTTCCATGGGCTTGGCGAGAACTGACAGGCAGCCAGTTCCGGGTCGTACGGGCGGCGGAGGTGGACATCCAGTGCTGAGAATCAGAATGCCCGCGGTACCCGAAGCCGCCGAACGGTTCGACCCGCGCACGAATGTGTACGGCCTGGCGCGCACTTTGATCGCCGTGGGCATGTTCGCCACGCTGTGTCTCACCCCGGCCGCGGCCCTGTTCCATCCCGTCGCCGGCACGAAGGACGCCCCGTACTGCGAGGGGCTGTCCGCGATCTCGGGGTTCTGCGTCGGCGGGGACGCGCTGGGCCCGGATGTGCGCCGCTGGCTGCTGGCGGCCGTTCTGATCCCCGTGATGATCGGCTGGCGGCCGCGATTCTGGGTGATACCGCACTGGTGGGTCGCCTTCAGTATCGTCTCCTCGCTCAGCCTGCCCGACGGCGGAGACACGGTCGCCGTGATCCTCACGCTGGCCCTCGTGCCCTTCGGGCTGGTGGACGACAGGACGTGGCACTGGAGCACCAAGGGCGGTTCGAAGAGCCTGAGTGGTTCCGCCGCCGCTTTCTGCTACGTCACCCACTGGGCGATTCGCATCCAGGTGGCCGGGATCTACTTCCAGTCGTCGGTGGCGAAGTTCGGCGTGGCGGAGTGGGCCGACGGCACCGCGCTCGCCTACTGGCTCAACGATCCGACCTTCGGTCTCCTGCCGCTCTGGAAACCCGCGATGCAGCCGCTGCTGGAGAACGGTTACGCGGTCGCCGCTCTCACCTGGGGAGTCCTTGTCATGGAACTCGCCCTGGCGTTCTCGCTCTTCTGGAAGGCAGAGGTGCGGCGGAAGACGTTCTGGCTGGGGATCGCGCTGCACGCGGGAATCGCGCTCTTCATGGGACTTTTCAGCTTCGCGTTCATGATGTTCGGTGCCCTGGTCATCGCCTACCAGGTACCGAACACCAACCTCGGCCTTCCCCGGTTCCCGGCGGGAGAGGTGCGGCGAGGGGATCACGAGCACGAGGTGTCCGACGGCCCGGTGCGGGACGAGTCCCTCGTTCCGGGCTGAGGTCACCGATTCGGGCTGAGGTCACCGATTCGGTGAGCAGGAGAAGTGGTCCGACCGGGGTTGTGCCACCGCGCCCGTGGCGCAACCCCGGTCAAGCCCGGCCGAACCCAGCCCATTCCACAAGTCGCTTACAGCAAAAGGAAATTGACGTGTCGTCATGTTGTGTCTCCCGGAATACTTCCGGCCGGTTGTTGGCGAAGAATGATCTCTCCAGGCGACGGTTCGCACACGTACTGTCATGCAGCCAGGGCGGGAGGGGCCGTCCGGTGAGGCCGCCGCCGAATCCCGGTGGCGGAGAACCGGGAGAAGCAGGGGGCGCATGCCTGAGGAGTTGGGGGCCTGGCTTCACGGCCGCAGAACGCAGTTGGGCCTGAGCCAGCGTCAGCTCGCCGAACTCGCCGGCGTCAGCACCCGCAGCATCCGGGAGATCGAGCGCGGCCGGGCTCGCTCACCGCACAGCCCCTCGGCTGTCAGACTGATCACGGCACTGGGACCGAACGAACCGGAGTCCGACGGCTCTCCCCCGCTCCGGCTCGACGTCCTCGGCCCTCTCACGCTCCACGTGGCGGGCCGGCCCACCGAACCCGGCGCCGCGAAACAGAGCAGCCTGCTGGCCCTGTTCGGCCTGCATCCCGGCGCATCCGTGTCCCTGGGCGAGATCGTCGACACCTTGTGGGACGGCACCCCGCCCGCCAGCTATTCGAACATGGTCCACACCTACGTGGCCCGGATACGCCGACTGCTCACCCCGGCAGTGCGATCCGAGGGCGTACCCGGAGACGTGTCTGGGCACGCGTCCGGTGGCGTACTGCGCCGTACACGGACCGGCTACCTGTTGGACCTGGACGAACACCGGTCGGACGTGGCGCGGTTCACCGCCCTGGCTTCCCGGCTCCTGCCCGCCCTCGCCGAGAGAACGCGCGAAGACCCGGACGCGTCGTACGCCCAGGCCGAGTCGGCGCTGCGGCTGTGGCGCGGCGCCGTCCTCCAGGACATGCCGTCCCGGCTGCGCGAGCACCCCTCGGCCGTCACCCTCACCCGGCTGCGGCTGACGGTGCTCCAGGCGTACGCCGACAGCGCCCTGGCCCGGGGCACGACGGACAACGCCCTCCATGAACTGCGCAGGACGGCCGATCTGGAGCCCTTGCACGAAGGGGTGCACGCCCGGCTGATGCTCGCGCTCGCCGCCTCCGGTGAGCAGGCCGCGGCCCTCGGTCTCTACACGGCCCTGCGCGACCGCCTCGACGACCAGCTCGGCGTCCGCCCCGGAGCGGAGGTCGCCGACGCCCATCTGCGCGTCCTGCGCATGGAGACACCGCAGGCCCCCGTCGCCCGGGCGACCGTGTCACCGGCACCCGCACCCTCCACCCCACCGGTCGTCCCCGCGCTCCTGCCCTACGACGCCGCGTTCTTCACCGGGCGTGCCGATCACCTGGCCCGGCTGGACGCCCTGCTGCCCGCTTCCGGGGAGGCTCCCGCCGGGGGGAGCGGGGTCTGCGCCCTGACCGGTGCCGGGGGCGCGGGCAAGACCGCCCTCGCCGTGCACTGGGCGCACCGGGTGCGCGACCGCTTCCCCGACGGCCAGCTCTTCGTGGACCTGCGCGGCCACTCGCCGGAGGGCCCGGTGCGCCCGGTGGAGGCGCTGACCCGGTTCCTGCTGGCGTTGGGGGTGGCCGCGGAAGCCGTTCCGGGGACGCCGGAGACCGCGGCGGACCTGTACCGGACCCTGGCCGCCAAGCGGCGGCTGCTGGTCGTGCTGGACAACGCCGTGGACGCGGAGCAGGTCCGGCCGCTGCTGCCCGGCGGGCCCGGCTGTCTGGTGCTGGTCACCAGCCGCGACCGGCTGGCCGGGCTGGCGGCACGCGACGGAGCCCGGCGGATCGGGGTGGATGTGCTCAGCCCCGCCGAATCACGGCTCCTGCTGCATCGCACCCTCGGCGCGGAGCGTGTGGACGCCGACCCCCGGGCGGCTGCCGAACTCGCCCACGCCTGCGGGCACCTCCCCCTGGCGCTGCGGATCGCCGCCGCCAATCTCGACCACACGCCCTGGCGCACACTGGAGGAACAGGCCGCCGAACTGCGTGACGGCGACCGGCTGTCCGCGCTGTCCGTGACCGGTGACGCGACCACCGCCGTACGCGGCGCCTTCGACCTCTCGTACCACGCCCTCGACGCCCCGGCCCGGCGGATGTTCCGGCTGCTGGCCCTGGTGCCCGGCGCGGAGACGGGTCTCGACGCCGCCGCGGTCGTCGCGGGCCTCGCCCCCGCGGAGGCCGCCGCGCTGCTGGAACGGCTCACCGCCGCCCATATGCTGCGGGAGCACCGGGCGGGCCGGTACCGCCGCCACGATCTGGTCGCGCTGTACGCGGCCGAGCGGTTGCGCCTGGAGGAGACCGCCGCCGACCGCCGCGCCGCCTCCGAGGCCCTGTACCACTGGCTCCTGACCGCCACGGGCCACTGCGCCCGGCTGCTGTACCCCGGCCAGCCACCCCTGCCTCCCACCGTCGCCGACGGCGATGACAAGGGCGACGGTGGCGTCGGCCACGGTGACGCCGTGCCCCCGCTCCGCATCCCCGACGCCGCCGCGGCGATCCGCTGGCTGGACGACGAACTGCCCAACCTCGCCGCCGCCGTCCAGCAGGCCGCCGCCGAGCGCCACCCCGCCTCCTGGCGGCTCGCCGACGCTCTGCGCGGCCACTCCTGGACCCGCAAGACCGCCGTGGACTGGGCGGCCCTCGGCCGGGCCGCCCTGGACGCCGCCCGTGCCGCCGACGAGCCCGTGGCCCAGGCCGCCATGCACAACCTGCTCGGCGCCGCGGAACTCCACCAGAGCCTCCCCTATGCGGCCATCCCCCACTTCGAGCAGACGCTCGCCCTCTCCGAGACAGGCGGCTGGCCGGAGGGTACGGCTGTGGCGCTCACCAACCTCGCCAGTGTGAACTGGCTCGTCGGCCGGCTGACACGCGCTGCGGAGTACCTGGAACGGGCCACGGAGATCGACCGGCGCAACGGCATGCCGGACGGCCACCCGGTCGTCCTGCTCACGCTCGGGATCACGCTGCGCGACCTGGGCCGGCTGACCGAGTCGCTGGACCGTCTGCGGGGGGCCGAGCGCGCTCCGCGCGACCTCGGCTCCCAGCACAACGGGATCCTGACCCACGCCAACCTGGGACGCACCCTGTACCTCCTCGGGGATCCCGCGCGGGCGACGCACCACCTGGCGACCGCCCTGACGATGGTCCGGGAGAGCGGCGAACAGGGCAGCGAGGCGTACGTGCTGCGGTTCCAGTCCTCCGTCCGCCGCGACACAGGTGACCTCGCCACCGCCCTGGACATGGCGACGACCGCCACACGTCTCTTCGACCAGGACGGCGAGGAGTACTACCGCGCGGACGCCCGCATCGCCCTCGGGAGCGTCCTGCTCGCCCTCGGCCGCCCCGGCGAGGCGGATGTCGCCTACCGGGAAGCGCTCAAGCTGGCCGAGGAACGTGGCGCGGACGAACTGCGGGCCCGCGCCCTGCTCGGCCTGGCCGCCGTCACCGACCCGCCCGACCGCGAGCAGATCGCCCACGCCCTGGACATCGCCCGCGGCACGGAACACCTGCTGGTGCAGGCGGAGGCCCTGACCGCCCTGGCCGGTGCCGAGCTGCGGCACGGCGAAGCCGCGGTCGCCGTCGGCCACGCCCGCGAGGCCCTGGCGGTGCACCGCGGCACCGGCCACCGCAAGGCCCAGGCCGACACCCTCGACATCCTCGGCCGGGCGGTCGACGCGACCCGGGAGGAGGACCCGGCCCCGTACCGTCAGGAGGCCGCGGAGATCTTCCGGGCCCTCGGCATCCCGCCCGGGCCGCCCCGAGACCGCCGGTGACCGGTGCGGCGGGGGTCTCCGACCACCGGCGCCGTCAGGTGGCGACCGTCAGCAACTCCCGCTGGTCCTCCGGCAGTTCGACCTTGTCCGCGTACAACAGCGCGTGCCCCGGGTCGAAGACCAGCGCCACCTCGCCCGCCAGCCCCCCGTTGCCGCTCAGCACCTGCACCACCTGGTCGCCGAGGCGGACGTCGTACTCGTAGCGTGAGCCGACGTAGGAGCTGGTGATGACCTGGGTGTCGAGGCGGTTCATGCCCGCCGGGGTCTCGGCCGAGGCCACGACCTCCAGGCGCTCGGGGCGGACCGCGACCGTGACCGAGTCGCCCGTCGGGACGCGCCGGTCGCTGTCGACCCGTACGACCTCCCCGCCGGCGTCCAGGAGCACGGTGTGCCGGGTGCCGTCCACGCTCACGACCTTGCCGGTCAGGAAGTTGCAGCGGCCGACGAAGGCCGCCACCGCCGGCGCGGCGGGCTTCTCGTAGATCTCGTGCGGGGTGCCGATCTGGATCATGTTGCCGCCCTCCATGACCGCGATCCGGTCGCTGAGCGCCAGCGCCTCGTCCTGGTCGTGGGTGACGTAGACCGTGGTGATGCCCAGCTCCTCCTGGAGCCGCTTGAGCCAGGCGCGGGCCTGTTCGCGGAGCTTGGCGTCCAGGTTGGAGAGCGGTTCGTCGAGCAGCAGGACCGTCGGCGAGTACACCAACGCCCTTGCCAGGGCGACGCGTTGCTGCTGGCCGCCGGAGAGCTGGTGCGGGTAACGGCCGCCGAGCGCGGCCAGGCCCACCTTGTCCAGGGCGTCGTGGATCAGCGTCTTCTGCTTCTCCTTCGGCACCTTGCGGATGTTGAGGGGGAGCGCCAGGTTCTTCGCGATGGTCATGTGCGGCCAGAGCGCGTACGACTGGAAGACCATGCCGAGGTTGCGCTCCTCGGGCGGAAGAAAGATCCCCGCGCCCGCGTCCACGAAGGGTCTGCCGCCCACCGCGATCGAGCCCTCCGTCGGCTGCTCCAGACCGGCGATGCAGTTCAGCGTCGTCGACTTGCCGCAGCCGCTCGCGCCGAGGAGCGTGAAGAATTCACCATCCCTGATGGTGAAGGTGACGTCCCGCAGGACGGAGTTGTCGCCGAAGGTCTTGGCGAGGTTCTTGACGGTCACCTCAGGCATGGTGCTTTCCCTTCATGAGCAGTCCCGCGAGTGCGACGAAGACCGCGGTGATGCCGATCTGGAGGGTGGCCAGCGCGGCGACGGATCCGGCCCTGCCCTGCGTCCAGAGACTGAGCATGGTGGTGCCGAGGATGTTGTTGTCGGCCGAGGAGAGGAAGACGGCCGGGGAGTACTCCTTGAGCATGATCACGAAGGTGAGGATCAGCGCTCCCGCGAACGCCGGCGTGATCAGGGCCCGCAGGACGCGGAAGAAGGTCATCAGCCAGTCGGCGCCGGAGACCCGGGCCGCGTTGTCCAGCTCACCGCCGATCTGCATGATCGCCGGGGCGACCGAGCCGAACGCGCTCGGCAGGGCCCGCATGCCGAAGGCGATGATCACGGCGTAGATCGTGCCCTGGAGGACGGAGCCCATCCCGAAGGGCGCGAGCGCGAAGGCCCAGAAGAAGCCGATACCGATGATGATGCCGGGCAGGGACTGCGGGATCAGGGCCAGGTACTCCACCACCCGGCCGAAGCGGAACGTCGAGCGCCGGGCCACCATCACCGCGAACACGGCGAGCGCGGACACCACCACCGAGCCGATCCCGGCCACGATCAAACTGTTGTAGAGCGACTGCACGTAGTTGTCGGAGTCGAGGACGAGCTCGTAGTTCTTCGTCGTGACCGTCCTGAACGGCGACTGCAGCGGCGTGAACACGAGCGTGAAGGACCGCATCACCAGGCCCGCGATCGGGACGAGCGCGCCCACGATCACGTAGAACCAGATGCAGGCGATGCTCACCCACTTCAGCCAGCCCAGGTCCAGCTTGCGCGGACGGGTCACCTTGCCGCGCACGGACACGAACCGCGCCGCGTCCTTCAGCAGCTTCGCCTGGACGGCGACCAGGCTCAGGGTGACCACGAGGATCACGGTCGAGGCCGCGCCGAGCATCGTGTAGTCGGGGTCCACCGACTGAAGTCCGTTGTGGTACAGGAAGGTTGAGAAGACGTCGATGCTGACGGGCTGGCCGTAGAGCAGCGGCACGCTCAGCGTCTCGATGGAGACCGAGAAGACGAGGATCGCGCTGTAGACGATCGGGGGCCGCAGCAGCGGCACGACCACCTGGGCGAGGATCCGGAAGGGACCGGCCCCGCAGACCTGGGCGGCCGATTCGAGCGAGGCGTCCGACTGCCTGAGCGCGTTGGCGCAGAAGACGTACGCGATCGGGGCGAGCGCCACGGCCTCCGTGAGCGCCATGCCGGGGATCGAGTACAGGTTCCACGGCACCGAGCCCAGCAGCTGCTGCACCTTGACGCTGACGAACCCGGCCGGGCCGTACATGATGATCCAGCCGAAGCCCAGGATCAGCGACGAGATGAAGAACGGCCACTGCATCGCGAGGGCGATCAGCCGCCCGCCCGGCAGCTTGGTCCGGACGACCACGATGGCCATCGGAATGGCGATCGCCAGGCTGAGGACCGTGGTCAGGGACGCGAACAACAGGGTGTTCAGGGCGACTTCACCGAAGCCGGCTTCGGTGAAGAGGTCGGTGTAGCCGCTGAGGGTGAACGCCCCGCCCGCCTCGTAGAGCGGGCGGTTGCGGATGCTCTGGTAGAGGGTCGGGACGATCGGGGCCAGCACCAGCACGGCGAGGAACGCCAGGACCGCGTACTGGACGGCCGTGTCCCGTCCGATGCCGAAGGGGCGGCGGTAGCGCGGCGGCCGGAACGTCTCCGCGGGTGTCTCGTCCGCCGGTGTGCGGGGTGGCTGGGTGAGGGTTGACATCTGTGCTGACTCCGATCGTCCTTGGGACCTGCCTGCCTACGGAGTCCGTCTACTTGCGGAGTCCGTCGAAGCGCTCCAGCCAGGCCGCGGAGTCCTCCTTGGAGACCGCCTCGTACTTGACGTGGATGATGTTCTCCTCGCCGACCGCGTCCACGACCTCCTGGTAGGTGTGCAGGCCCTCGCCCTTCACACCGTCGCGGTACGAGGCCAGACCGCCCTCGGCGACCGCGCGCTGACCCTCCTCGGAGAGGGCGAAGTCCATGAACAGCTTCGAGGTCGCCGGGTGCGGCGCCTCGGCGGCGATGCCCATGCCGCGCGGCAGGACGACCGTGCCGTCCTTCGGGAAGACGATCTTCACCAGGCCCGCGCTGTCCTCGACGACGGGGTAGGCGGGGGAGGCGCTGATCAGGAAGCCGGCCGTGTACTCACCGGCGACGATCTTCTCCAGCTGGGTGCCGGAGGAGGTCTCCGGGCGGGTCAGCGGCAGGATCTTCTTCAGGTCGTCCCACGCCTCCGGGTTGCCCTCGGTGAGCGCCCGCGTGACGGTGAAACCGAACGAGCCCTCCGGGTCGCGGACCGTGACCTTGTTCTTGTACGTGGCCTCGTCCTCCGTCACGATCTTGGCGAAGTCCGTCAGCGTGGTCGGCGGGGTCTCCATCAGCGAGGTGTTGTACGCGATCGTCATCGGGTCCTGCGACAGCGAGTACACGCTCGGCAGCAGCTCGGCGCTCTCGCCCAGTTCCTTCAGCTCCGGCGACTTGTACGTGAGGACCGTGTCCTTGCGGGCCGAGAAGTCCGACCACGCGGTCGCCGCGCTGGAGATCAGCACGTCCGCCGGGGAGGAGCCGGCCGCGTTCTCCGAGAGGGTCTTCTGGAACAGCTCGTCGCTGTCCAGCTCGTTGACGGAGACGGTCTTGACGAAGCCGTACTTCTTCTTGAAGTCCCGGACGATCGGAGCCATGTTCTCGTCGCCGAGGTTGGAGTAGACGGTGAGTTTGCCGCCCTCCTTCTCCGCCGCCGCGATCAGGTCGGCGTAGTCCGCCGGGTAGTAGTCCGGCACCTTGCCCGCCGAGATCTTGTTCTCCGCCACCTTCGGCGCGCCGGTGTCACCGCCGCCGCAGGCGGCCAGGGTGCCGAGCGCGAGCGTCGCGGCGAACGCCGCCGTGAGGGGGCGGCGGACGGGACGCCGGTACGCGGGTGCCGTCGCGGTGCCGGGGACGGCGGGGTACTCGGTGCCGACGTGGCTGGATCTGGCCATGGTTCTCCTCCTGGCGCGTGCCTGCTGGCAGCTGTTGCCGGGAGGTTATGGACCTAGGTCAGGCCGGTAAATGCCGTATCCGTCAGAGCTCGTACTGCTCGTAGTGGTCGTTGTGTCAGTGACGCGAGTCACCCACGCTGAGCAGGGGCGGATGGCCGGGAACCATCGCCCTTCAGGTGTGCTGTCAGCTGCTGGAGCCGCCCCCACGCCTCGGTGTCCGCGCCGTCCCCGAGGGGGTAGTGCAGTGCCGGACGGGCCGCCGGGCCGAGGGGGACCGCACGGACCTCGACCGGGGGCCGCCGCGCGCGGTCCAGGCCGATTCCGTGCACGTCGTCCGGGCCGAGCGTGAAGGTCACCGGCAGCGGCGGACCCTCCAGGCGGGGCGCGGTCGTCAGGTCGGCGCGCGCCGCACGCACCGAGGTCAGCAGGGTCTTCAGCCCGTGCTCCCGGACCAGCGTGTCGGCCAGCGCCTCGATGCGGTCCAGCGGCGGTTCCTCACCGGCCGCGTACCCGACGGTCAGGACCGCGTCCTCCTCCACGCCCTTCGTCGTCCGCGTCACCCGGACCGTCGCCATGGCCGGCCGCTCCGGGGCGCCGACGACGACCAGCTGCGACGGCTCGGGCGCCCGCTCCCGGGTCAGGTCGGTCAACTGCCGCCGCGACCAGGGGAGGTTGACCGGCTCGGCCGTGCCCCAGCCCGCCGGCGGCGCCCCCGTCAGCTCCCGCCAGGCCGCTTCCAGCGCGCCGCCCAGCAGCAGCCGCTCGTCGGCCCGGTGCACGGTACGGAGGGCGACGATCAGCTGCCGTCCGGGTGCCTCGTCCGCCGGGGAGTTCGCCGGGGCGTCCGCCCGGCCGCCCGGCGTACCGTTGGCCGCGCCCTCCGCCGGCACGCTCGCCGGGCGTGTGAACGCGGCGGCCACCGCCGCCGTCCCGTCCTCGGCGAACGCGGGCGAGAACGCCCCGTCCCGCCAGCGCAGCACCGCCCCCGACAGCCCGTCGTAGTAGCCGCACTCGGGGTCCTGGACGACCCAGCGGTTCGGGACGCGCGCCAGTGTCGTACGGGCGGCGGGCGTCAGGCGTACACCGCGCGGCGTGACGATCTGCAGGGACCGCCGGGACGCCACCGCCGTCCGCATGATCTCCGCGAGCCAGCTGGTCAGCGCCACCACCGGCCGGTCGACGAGGACGACGGCCGCGTGCTCGGTCACCACGTCCACGGCGGGCTGCCCCGACCCCGCCGACGGTACGGCGGACACGTCCACCACCTGGGTGCTCGCCGCCCCGGGTGGCCAGGTGGAGCCGCCCAGCAGGGCGTTGAGCCGCCCGCACACCACACCCGCCAGCCGCTCCGCCTCCGGCACCGCCGTGGACGCCCGCGCCTCCGTCCACCAGAACGGGGCCCGCACGGCCTGCCCGAGCAACCGCTCCGCCTCACCGGGCACCTGCACCAGCACCGGCGACTCCACGGAGACCAGCGGCCGCCCGCCCGGCCCGTGCAGCTGGACGACCGCGCCCTCGGCCGCCGCCGACAGGTCCAGGTCGGAGCCGCCCGCGTACAGACTCGTCATGAGGGCCCACACATCGGGCATCTTCGGGGTGAGCGCGATGACGTCCCTGGTCACGGGCGGTCGCCCTCCTCGCTGTCGAGTGCCGTCTGGATCAACTGGTGGGCCCGCCCCCGGCGGACCAGCGTGCCCCGCCCCGGCGGCTGCGCCGAGGCGTACAGGCCCGGGAAAAGCTGCCCCTCGCTGCGCTCGCCGGTCATCAGCAGCGCGGCCGTACCGGTCTCGCGGAGGGTCTGCAGCAGCGGCTCGTACATCGCCCGGGAGGAGCCCGCGACCCGGCGTGTGATCACGAAGTGCAGCCCGATGTCCTGCGCCGACGACACGTACGGCAGGAACGGGGCCAGCGGCTGCTGCCCGGCGGTGGTGAGGATGTCGTAGTCGTCGACCAGGATCACGATCCGCGGACCCGTGAACGAGGGCTCGTCGCCCGGCGCGTCCGGGTCGGCGCTCTGCGGCATCCGCTTCTCCAGCTCGCCCGCGATCCCGCTCGACAGACCCGCCGCCAGCTTCGCGTTGTGCGCGTACCCGCCCCGGTACGGCTCCGGGATCACGCCCCGCAGCCCGCGCCGGGGGTCGAAGACGCCGAAGACGAGCTCCTCGTCCGAGTACCGCTCCACGAGCCGCGCGGCGACCAGCCTCAGCAGGTTCGTCTTGCCGCACTCGTTGTCGCCCAGGATCAGCAGGTGCTGGTCGGCGCCGAACAGGTCCAGCAGCGCGGGCGCCAGCGCGTCCTGGTCCACCCCGATCGGCACCCGGCGCGGCTCGGCGACCACCGACGGCAGCCGGCCGGACGGCAGCCGGGTCGGCAACACCCGTACCGGGGGCGCCAGTTCACCGTGCCAGGTGGAGCGGATCGTGCGGGCCGCGTCCTCCAGCGCCGGAGCGAGATCGTCGGTCGACGGCCGTCCGTCGAGGCGGGGGAGAGCGGCCTGCGCGAACAGCTTGCCGTCGGTCAGGACCCGCCCCGGGGTGTCCGGCGACAGCGTCTCGGACAGCTTCCGGTCGACGCTCGAATCGCCGGGGTCGTTCAGCCGCAGCTCCACCCGCGTCCCGAACATCGACTGCGTCGCGATCCGTACGTCGTTCCAGCGGAGCATGCCGCCGACGACGTGGATGCCGTACCCGCCGCCGCGCTTGAGCAGGTCCACGACCGTGTCGTCCAGCTCCGCGAACTCGTCGCGCAGCGCCCCGAACCCGTCGATGAGCAGCACGACGTCCGTGGACCCCAGCTCGCGCACCTTCCCCTGCTTCCGCAGGTGCCGCAGCTGGTCGACGGAGTCGATCCCGTGCTCCCGGAACAGCTCCTCCCGCTCGTTCAGCATCGTCCGCACCTCGGCGACCGTGCGCGCGGCCCGCTCCCGGTCGGCGCGCCCGGCGATCCCGCCGACGTGCGGCAGCCCGGAGAGCGCGGACAGCCCGCCGCCGACCAGGTCGAGCCCGTACACGGCCACCTCGGCGGGCGTGTGGGTGGCGGCGAGGGAGAGGGCGAGGGTCCGCAGCAGGGTCGTCTTCCCGGACTGCGGACCGCCGATCACCGCCGCGTGCCCGCCCGCGACCGTCAGATCGAGCACCCAGTGCCCCTGCCACTGCCGCGCCGGATCGTCCAGCACCCCGAGCGGCACCCGCAACGGCCCCTCGGCCGACGCCAGCCGCAGCCCCCGCTCGTCCACCCGCACGGGCCCGGCCGCCGCGTCCAGCGAGATCGCGTCCGGCAGCGGCGGCAGCCAGATCCGCCGTACCGGCCGGGCGGCGGAGGCGAGCTGGTCCACCATCACCGACATCACCGTCGGCCCGGTCTCCCGCTTGGTCGCCCTGGGCTCGTCGGCGACCTCCTTGACGGGCCCGCCGTCGAGCGTGTTGTACGTCGGGTACGGCCAGGCCAGCGGCGTGTCCTCCACCTGCGCGACCAGCGCGGGGCCCCGGTACGCGCCCGACACGTACCCCGCCTTGAACCGCTCGTACGTGGAGGTGTCCACCTTCAGATAGCCGAAGCCCGGCAGCGGCGGCAGATGGAACGCGTCGGTCGTGTCGAGCACGGTCCGCGACTCGTCGGCGGAGAAGGTGCGCAGCCCCAGCCGGTACGAGAGGTAGGTGTCCAGGCCCTTGAGCTTGCCGCCCTCGATGCGCTGGCTGGAGAGCAGGAGATGGACGCCGATGGACCGCCCGATCCGGCCGATGGAGAGGAACAGGTCGATGAAGTCCGGCTTGGCGGTGAGGAGTTCACCGAACTCGTCGATCACCACGAAGAGGTGGGGGAGCGGTTCGAGGTCGGGCCGGCGGGTCGCGCGCAGGGCGGCGTAGTGCCCGATGTCGGCCACGTTCCCCGCGTCCTTGAGCACCTGCTGCCGCCGCTTGACCTCGCCCGCGAGGCTGGAGTGGACGCGCTCGACGAGCCCGGCCTGGTTCTCCAGGTTGGTGATCACGCCCGCCACGTGCGGGAGTCCGGTGAACGGGGCGAAGGTCGCGCCGCCCTTGTAGTCGACCAGGACGAGCGCCAGATCCTCGGGGGAGTGGGTGGCGGCCAGTGCCAGTACGAGCGTGCGCAGCAGCTCGCTCTTGCCGGACCCGGTCGCGCCGACACACAGCCCGTGCGGGCCCATGCCCAGCTCCGAGGACTCCTTGAGGTCGAGCAGCACCGGCTCGTGACGGTCCGTCAGGCCGATGGGTACGCGCAGGAACTCACGCTCGCCCCGGGGCGCCCAGAGGTCGTGGAGGTTCAGCACGGCAGGGTCGTCGATGCCGAGGAGGCCGGGGAAGTCGACGGGGCCGGTGACCGGGGTGCCCTCGGCGGCCGACTCGGCGGACAGCCGCAGCGGCGCGAGCAGCCGGGCGAGGCCCTCGGCACCGGCGGCGGTGACCTCGTCGGAGGTGCCGTGCGCGGGCGGGGCGGCGGTGGGGGCCGCGATGGCCAGGGGGTCCGGAGCACGCAGGTCCTCCACCACCACCTGATCGCCCCGCACGGTGATCCGCACCGACACCTGGTCGGGCTCGTGCACCTGCTCCGCGAGCAGGTGCAGCACGGTGACCCCCATGTCGGGCAGCCCCACCGCCGTGTCGGGGCGGGGCAGTTCGGCCGCGGTCTCCCCGTACTCGTCGCTCACCACGAGCATGCGGGACGCCAGCGCCAGCGCCTTGCGGTCGGCGAGCCCTCGGCGCACCTCGGCCGCGTACGACGCGCGCCGGCCCAGTTCATGACGGAAGTGCCGGGCCAGCTGCGGCAGGCTCGGCGCGATCCGGCGGGCCGCCACCGGACCGTCGTGCTCCTGCGCGTCCAGCACGTGCGGCAGCCACTTGGCCCACTCCCAGTCCGCCAGCCGCTCGCCCGGCACACCGAGCGCCACGGCCACGTCGTCCGGCGCGTGCGAGACGGCCACCTGGACGAGGAGCGCGCGGGCCACCCGCAGCACACCCTCCCGGTCGCCGACCACGCTGACGTTGCCCGCGCGGTCCAACGGCACGGTGACCGGGCAGTCGTTGGCGACCGAGTAGCGGGCCAGCAGCGCGCGGGCCTCGTTCAGCATGAAGGGGTCCGGCGGGGTCAGCACCCCGCCCTGGTTCTGCCCGATGACCAGGCCCGCCACGGGTACGTCACCGGTGCCGACCCGCACCCGCAGGAAGTCCGGGTCCTGCCGCCGCCGCTCCCACAGCCGGGCGGGGTCGCGCACCAGGTCGTACAGCGCCTCCGGCGGCGGATTCAGCACCCGCGCGAGCGCCCGCCGCTCCCGCTCCTCGGCCCCGAACTCCTCCCGCAGCTCCTCCAGATACTCCAGATACCGCTCCCGCTGCGTGCGCCGGGTGCGCTGGGCCTTGCCGCGCTGGGAGAGGAAGAGGGCGACCGCGCCGAGCAGCGCGAACACCAACACGATCGCGCCGAGTGCCGCGAACTGGCTGTTGCGGATCACGGTCATCATCACGACCGAGCCCATGACGCCCGCCATCGGCAGCAGCGCGGTCGCCGCCGTTCCCGCCTTGCCCTCCGGGAGGTTCGGCGGCGGCTCTATCGTCCGGGCTCCGGCGGCCCCGAGCGGCCGGGTGCTGCGCGCGGGCCGGTGGATCAACTGCTGGGTCACGGACGGACCCCTTCTTCCTCATGCCGGTGGTCGCTCATCGCATCCGCACCGCCCGCGTCATCGCCTCCGCCGCCAGCGTGATCGCCGCCGCGCGGGTCTCCCGGCCGAGCAGCGTGGTCCGGATGGGGCCGCCCTGGGCGAGATGGCGGTCGTAGGGGACGGGGACGACATGGACGCCGGACTCCTTGAGGTGGGCGACGGCCGTGTCGCGGTCGAGGGTGACGTCCGGGGAGGTGGCGGTCAGCGCGACGACGGTGGAGCCGAGCGCCGAGTGCGGCAGTCGGCCGAGCCAGTCCAGGACCTGACGGGTGCCGTTGACGCCTTCGGCGGTCATCGGCGCGACGACCACGCGCGCGTGGGCCGTGTCCATCGCCGTCCGGGCCACCTCGCCCGGCAGGGTCTCGCAGTCCACCACCGTCACCGCGAAGTAGCGGCGCAGGGCGAGGGTCACGGTGCGGTACGTCCGGATGTCCAGCGGGGCCCCGACCCGGCCCTGGCTGCCCGGCAGCAGCCAGCCGCCGTCGGACACCGGCACCAGGTACCCGGTGACATCGGTGAGCTGCATCGCCGGGTTGAGGATCCGCGCCAGATCGGCCGCGGCCCAGCGCACCGAGTCGGCGCCCATCCGCACCGGCAGCGTGCCGAGGGCGGCGTCCGCCTCCATCGTGAGCACGGGGTCGTGCCGGTAGTGGTTGAACGTCCGCCCCAGCAGCGCGGCCGTCGTCGACTTCCCGACCCCGCCGCGGATCGACGTCACGGCGATCACCCGCCCCGTCGTCACCGGCTGCTGCAGCTCCCGCGCGATCCGCGTCTCCTCGGCCACGTCCTGCGCGGCGGAGGAGGCGAGCTTGCGGATCGACCGCCCCGTACGCCGCACCACGGAGTCCCCGTGCTGCGGTCGCCCGAGCGCGTGCGCGAGCCGGGGATCGATCGTGGGCACGGAGTCCGGGGCACGCAGGGGCGTCTGCGGCGCCCGGCCCCCACGCCCCGCCGGCACACCGGACGACCCCCCGGCCCCCGGGACCGCGCCCCCACCGGGCACCTCCGGCGGCTGGCCGGCAGAGCCCCGCGCCACGGCCCCGGGCACCCGGCCCGACGGCTGCGCGGCGGATGCCTGGTGAACCGGTGGTTGTGCGGCGGGGGACTGCTGCTCCGGCTGCTGTGCGGTGGGCGGGGCTTGTACGGGCGGCTGCGCGAAGGGGGTTGCCTGTACGGGTGGCCAGGCGTCGTGCTGCGGCTGGGCGGCGGGTGCTTGCTGGACCGGCGGTTGTGCGGCGGGGGAGTGTCGAACCGGCGGCTGCGCGATGGGCTCGGGCTGTACCGGCTGCTGCACGAAGGGCATGCCCTCCCCCGGCGACCGTGCGCCGAGCTCCGGCTGTACCGGCGGCTGCGCGGCGGGCAACGCCTGCCCCAGCGGTTGCCCGCCGGGCGCCACCACGCCTCCGGGCACGCCCGCTGACCCGGGCGCACCAGCCGACCCAGGCCCATCCGCCGGGCCAGGCCCCGGCGCCTCTCCGGCCGCCGGGCCGTGTCCCGGTATCGGCCGCGTGGACCTCTGGCCCGCCGCGAAGCCCGGCTCCGCAGCCGCGCCGGGCGCCACCACGCCTCCGGACACGCCCGCTGACCCGGGCACGCCCGCTGATCCGGACAGGTCCGCTGACCCGGGCACGCCCGCTGACCCGGGCACGCCCGCTGATCCGGACAGGTCCGCTGACCCGGGCACGCCCGCTGACCCGGGCACGCCCGCTGACCCGGACAGGTCCGTCGCCCCGGACAGGTCCGTCGCCCCAGGCACACCAGCCGGCCCAAGCCCCTCCTTCGCCCCAGGCCCCTCCGCCGGCTCGGGCGGTACCGATCGCACCAGCCTCAGCGTCGGCTCGGCCCGCCGGGCGGGAGCCGTCGGCGGGCCGGGGGCGGTGTCGTCGCCCCCGGGGGCCGGTTCCTGCCCGCCCAGCTCGCGCAGCACATCCCGCTGCCAGTCCCCTGCCTGCGTCATGTGCGGCCCCCAGCTCCTAAGCGAACGTGTCGAGCAGTCGTCCGTACACGCCGAACACTCCGATGAGCAGCGGGAACAGAGTGATGACGCCGATGGATTCGAGGGTGTCGCCGAAGCGCCGGAGCCGTACGCGTACATGCTCGGCGGGCTGCACGGCGAGCACCAGCAGCGGAAGGGCGGCCAGCACGACGAGGACGGCGAGCGGACCGGCCGCCCCGCCGGAGTGGTCGAGCCACGCCGAGACCAGCCGCACGGCGAGCACGGCCGCCGCGCCGAGCAGCACCACGACCTCGGCGACCAGCGGGAACGCCCGCGCGCGCAGCGCGAGGACGACCATGGTCACCACGGCGAGCAGCACCGTCCACTTGGTGGGCGCCCGCAGCGCGAACACCCCGGCCACGGTCGCGGAGACGGCCATCGTGACCGTCGCCAGCGCCAGCCCCCGGTGGGTGGCCGTGAGCGCCGCCGACACCTGGAAGCGGCTCACGGAGGTGCCGCCGGAGCGCCGGTCGTCCAGGCCGGAGAGGCCCGAGGCCATCAGCGCCAGCCGGGGCAGCAGCCCGAGCACGACCACGGAGACCACCGCGAGAACGGCGCCCACCTCGGCCTGCTCCGCCGCCGACGGCGACACCGCTCCCGACACGGCCGCGGCGACCCCCAGCCAGCAGACCGAGACCCCGCCGAGCGCCCCCGCCCCGACCAGCCCGCCCCGCCCGAGGGGGGTGAACAGCCCGAGCAGGGCCAGTGTGCCGACCCCGGCCGTCGCCAGGGCCGCGAGCCGCGCCGTTCCGGACCAGTCCTGGGCCTCCGCCGACGTCCACGCGCCGAGCAGCCCCAGCGCGCCCGCCGTCGCGATCAGGGTCGTCGCCAGGCCCCGCTTCCCGGCCCGCCCCAGCAGCGCGCCCGCGAGCGCGGCCACCAGAGCGACGCCCAGCAGCGCGGCGGCGACCACTCCGGGCTCGTACGCGGTCCGTGCGAACTCCCCGGCGGCCACGGCCCAGCCGACCGTGGCGAACCCGGCGGTCATCCGGCGCGTGGCCGGCCGCCAGCGCCCGCCGCGGGCGTCGAGATCGTCGGCCGCCTCGTCCGTCACGTCGTGCACGACGGGCGCCGACGGCGCGTCCTCGGCCCGGACGAGCCGCAGGACGGACCCGTCCGCGATCCCGGCCGACTCCAGCGTGCTGTCGTGGGCCAGCGCGGAACCGTCCGCGGTGACCAGATGCCGCAACTCGGGCTGTGCGCCGACCCGGTCGTCCAGCAGCCGCATGATCTCCGGCAGCAGCAGCCCGACCTGTTCGCGGGAGGGCAGCACGAGATCCACCCGCCGCCGCTCACCGACCAGTGTGACCCGGCTGAGCGCCGTCCGCGCCCCGTCCGTGGCCTGCCCCAACGTCCCCGTAGACATCACGCGATCGAACCTATCACCGGGTAGAAGTGCTGGTCGGGGCGGTGGAGACCGCTGTGGAAACAGTGGGGGAGGGGGTGCCTGACGGCTGCACCGAACCCCCGTACGGGCTCTTGCCGATGATGCGGTTCGACACGAAGGACCACCCCACACACCCCGCGCACAGCACCGCCGCGATGACGATCCCGGCGAAGATCTTCCCGATCCGTTCGTCCACCGAGCGCCGCTGCCGTTGCGCCCCGAACAGCAGGGCGTCCCGCAGCCGCCGGCGCCGCACCGACACCGACTCCAGCAACTGGCTGTCGTAATCCTGCGCTGCCACGGCTACGGAACCCCGTTCACTTCTCTGTCAGTCGATCCGCCCGTCGGCCGATCCGCTCGGCCGGCCGATCCGCCCGGTCAGCCGATCTGGTCGACCGCCGCGCGGGCCTTCGCCAGCGTGGACTGAGCGGTGCCGTCGTTCTGTTCGAGCGTGGTGCGCACCAGGCGGATGATCTCGCGGACCTCGCCCGCGGCCTTCTTCCAGCGCTCTTCCTTGCCGTGGTAGTCGTCCGAGACCCCGTCGGCCTGGAACTCGGTCATCGCGGCCTTGACGGCGGCGTCACGGTCGCCGAGGACCCGCTCCAGCTGCCCCACGATCGTGCCGAGCGCGGTCTGCACCTCGCCGGAGGCGCCGGTGTCGTACGAACGGCGGTCCTGGTTCTGAGCCATGAGTACTTCCCCCTCGTTCCTGCTCGCTGCTGCTTATCGGGCGCCGAAACGGGCCGCGTCGAAGTTGGCCAGGCCCATGTTCTGGTTGGCGTTGTCCTGGGACTCCACGTCACCGGTGCCGAAGGCGTTGTCCATGCCCGACTGACCGCCCAGGATCGCGGCGAGCGAGCCGTTCAGATCGGCGGTGATCTCGTCCGCGCGGTTCTTGAACGAGTCGAACGCCAGCTTGCCCGCGCCGTTGAACTTGCCCTCCAGCGGTTCCGCCGCGCTGATCAGCAGCTGGATCAGTGTGCCGAGGTCGTCGCTCGATCCGAGCGTGCTCTTGCCGAGGTCCGCCAGGGTCGTCGACCCCATGTCGAACTTCACGTCGTGTCCACCCCCGTGTGTCCGGTTCACCTGCGTCCCGAACATGCTCTCCCACAACCCGTTGCACCCGCAACGCGCTTGCCGGTGAAGTGACATCATCGGGACATAATTCGAACAGTCTTGTGCCGCCGCCTCAGCAGCCGTACCACCGCCCCGCGTTGGCATACCAAAGAATTTCCGAACCCGGTGCAACCCTTCCGGCACTCCGTGTGTCGTAAGTGGCATCAGGACGTTCCGGTGGGGGATCCGGGGGGATCGCGGAAGTCCTGACGGGGGAGGGGAAAGCCGAGGGGCCCGGTCCACTGGACCGGGCCCCTCGAAACGTTCGCGCAGAACGCTCGCGGAAGCGCCCCGATCAGAAACGACGCTCCCGGAAGCGACGCCCTCAGAAGAACACCCCGCACCGCAGCAGCACGTTCGCGTACGGCCGTGCCTCGCCGGTCCGCACGATCAGCCGCGCACCCGCCGACAACTCCTTCAGCTTCTCGTGGGAGACCAGTTCCAGGTCGGGGAAGCGGTCCTCCAGCAGGGCCGTCGCCGCCGGGTTGGCGTCCCGCACCTCGCGGGCGGCGGTCGCGCCCTCGACCACGAGTTCGTCGAGCAGCCCGTCCAGCACCTCCGCGAAGGACGGCACCCCGGCCCGGAACGCCAGGTCGACCAGCCTCGGCCCGTCCGGCACCGGCATCCCCGCGTCGCAGACCAGCACCCCGTGCCCGTGCCCCAACTCGGCTACCGCGCCTGCCAGCTGACGGTTGAGTATCCCGGCCCGCTTCACAGCGCCGCGACCTCCTCCGCGGTCGGGAACGACACCTGCGCCCCCGCCCGGGTGACGGCCACAGCCCCCACCCGGGCCGCGTACGCGGCGGCCTCGGCCGGTTCCGCGCCCGCCCCCAGCCGCCACGCCAGCGCCGCCGTGAACGCGTCCCCGGCCCCCGTGGTGTCCACGGCGTCCACCCGCACGGCCGCCACCCGCACACTGCCCTCGGCCGTCGCGACCAACGCCCCCTCCGCGCCCAGCGTGACGACCACCGACCGCGGCCCGAGCGCCAGCAGCGCCCGCGCCCAGTCCTCCGGCGCGGGCGAACCCGCCGGCTCACCGCCGACGATGACCCGCGCCTCGTGCTCGTTGACGATCAGCGGATCACAGGCGGCCAGCACCTCGGCGGGCAACTCCCGCGGCGGCGACGGGTTCAGCACGAAACGCGTCCCCTCCGGCAGCCGCCGTACGACCTCCACCACCGTCTCCAACGGGATCTCCAGCTGCGCCGAGACCACCCGCGAGGCCCGCAGCAGCGCGTCCGCCGCCCGCACGTCCCCGGGGGTCAGCCTCCCGTTGGCGCCCGGCGACACCACGATGCTGTTGTCGCCCGACGGGTCCACCGTGATCAGCGCGACCCCGGTCGGCGCCCCGCCGACCAGCACCCCCGCCGTGTCGACCCCGGCCGCGCGCTGCGAGTCCAGCAGCAGCCGCCCGTGGCCGTCGTCGCCGACCCGCGCCAGCAGCGCCGTACGGGCCCCGAGCCGGGCCGCCGCGACGGCCTGGTTGGCGCCCTTGCCGCCGGGATGCACGGCCAGGTCGGAGCCGAGCACGGTCTCCCCGGCCCCCGGCCGCCGCTCGACGCCGATCACCAGGTCGGCGTTGGCCGATCCCACGACCAGGAGGTCGTAGTCGTACATGATCCATCTCCCTGTGCAGGTGGACTGGAGCCGCCGGCGGCCGGTCGCGCCGACGGGCGGAACGATCGGGGCCCCGGCAGAACCGAAGGACCCGGAAACGCCGAGGCGGCCGGACGGGTCGCGTGTGCTTCCCGTCCGGCCACCGCATCGTGTCAGCCGCCGAACCCGGCCACGTTCTCCGACGTGACCACCTTCACCGGCACCATCACCGACTTCGCGACCTTCTCGCCCTCGGCGGCCTTCACCGCGTTGCGCACGGCGATCCTGCCGAGTTCGGCCGGCTGCTGCGCGACCGACGCGTACAGCGTGCCCGCCTTGACGGCCTTCAGCCCGTCGGCCGTACCGTCGAAGCCGATGACCTGCACGGACTTCCCGGCCTTGGAGCCGAGCGCCTTGATCGCGCCGAGCGCCATCTCGTCGTTCTCCGCGAAGACGCCGTCGACGCCGGGGTTGGCCTGGAGCATGTTCGTCATCACGTCGAGGCCCTTGGTGCGGTCCCAGTCGGCGGGCTGCCGGGCGAGGACCTTGATGCCCGGGTAGTCCTTCAGGCCCTCGGCGAAGCCGGCGCCGCGCTCCCGGCTGGCGGAGGTGCCCGCCTGGCCCTGGAGGATGACGATCTCGCCCTTGCCGCCCAGCTTCTCCGCGAGCGCCTTCGCGGCCAGCTTCCCGCCGCTGACGTTGTCGGAGGCGACGAGTGCGGCGGTGCTCGCGCCGTTCACCGCGCGGTCGACGGCCACCAGCGGGATGTCCGCCTTGTTGACGGCCTTCGCCGCCGGAGTCACCGCGTCGGAGTCCACCGGGTTGACGATGATCGTGCCGAGGCCCTCACTGGTGAAGTTCTGCAGCTGGTTGGCCTGTTGCGAGGCGTCGTTCTGCGCGTCGGTGACGGACAGGTCCACGCCCAGCTTCTTCGCCTCGTCCTGGGCACCCGCCCGGATCTGCACGAAGAAGGGGTTGTTGAGCGTGGACAGCGACAGCCCGATCTTCTCGCTCTTCGCCGCCGACGACCCGCCGTGCAGGAAGGAGGTCGCGCCCACGATCGCCGCCGCGACCACCGCGGCCAGCACATAGGTCACCGCCTGCTTCCTGCGGTCCCCGGAGCCACCGGCACCGGCCGCCACCGGGGTCGCCCCCGCCTTCCGCCGCACGGTGTCGAGCAGCACCGCCAGCGCGATGACGACACCGATGACGACCTGCTGCCAGAACGCGGACACGGACAGGAGGTTGAGGCCGTTCCTGAGCACCGCCAGGATCAGCGCGCCGATCAGCGTCCCCGACGCCTTGCCCGTGCCGCCGGCCAGCGAGGCGCCGCCGATGACGACCGCCGCGATCGCGTCCAGCTCGTAGCCCTGCGCGGCCTGCGGCTGCGCGGAGGACAGGCGGGAGGCGAGCACGATGCCCGCGGCGCCGGCGAACAGCCCGGACAGGGCGTAGATGACGAGCTTCTGCCGCTTCACCCGCAGGCCGGAGAGGCGGGCCGCCTCCTCGTTGCCGCCGATCGCGTACATGGCCCGCCCGATGTACGTACGCCCGAGGATCACGGCCGTGACGACCCCGAGGACCAGCATCACGAGGACCGGCACCGGCAGCCAGCCGCCCAGATTGTCCCCGAGGTGCGACACCGACTCCGGGAACGCGATCGGGCTGCCCTGCGAGATCACCAGCGACAGACCGCGCCCCACCGACAGCATGGCGAGCGTCGCGATGAAGGGCGGCAGCTTCCCGTACGAGATCAGGAAGCCGTTGACGAGACCGCACGCGATGCCGGTGACGACGGCGAGGAGCACGGCTATCGGGACCGGTACGCCCTCCGACGTGGCGCTCCACGCCAGGACGGTGGCCGACAGGGCGGCCACCGAACCGACCGACAGGTCGATGCCCGCCGAGACGATCACGAAGGTCACACCGAAGGCGAGGATCGCGGTGACGGCGGCCTGGACGCCGATGTTGAGCAGGTTGTCGGCCGTCAGGAAGTCGCCGGAGAGCACCGACATGGCGACGACGAGGACGATGAGCGCGGTCAGCGCGCCGTTGTCGAGCAGGAGCCGGCGAAGCCCCGATGCTCCCGAGGCGCCACGCGCGCCCGTCGTGCTCTTGAGCGTGTCAGCGGCCATCGGGGGCCTCCGTTTCCGTCGCAGGAATGGTGGGGTGGGACACGGCGAGCGCCATCACCGCGTCCTGGGTGGCCTCGGCGGCGGCGAGTTCGCCCGCGATCCGCCCCTGGGCCATGACCAGCACCCGGTCGCTCATACCGAGCACCTCGGGCAGGTCACTGGAGATCATCAGTACGGCGGCACCGGCGGCCGTCAGCTCGTTGACCAGTTCGTAGATCTCGACCTTCGCGCCGACGTCGATGCCGCGCGTCGGCTCGTCGAGGATCAGCACCCTGGTGTCCGCGAGCAGCCACTTGCCGATGACGACCTTCTGCTGGTTGCCGCCGGAGAGCGTGCGCACGTGCTGGTGCAGCCCGGCCATCCGCACCCCGAGCCGCTCGGCGACCCGGGCCGCGTCCGCCCGCTGCCCCTTGAGGTCGACGAACCCGCCCCGGGTCGCGCCCCGCAGGGTCACCAGCCCCAGGTTCTCCTCCACGGACGCGTCGAGCAGCAGTCCCTGGCCCTTGCGGTCCTCGGGCACGAGCCCGATCCCGGCGGCCAGGGCGGCGCCCACGTCGTCCTTGGGCACGGCGGAACCGCCGACCTTCACGGCCCCCTTGTCGTACGCGTCGGCGCCGAACACGGCCCGCACGACCTCCGTACGGCCGGCGCCCACGAGCCCCGCGATGCCGACGACCTCACCGGCCCGCACCTCGAAGCTCACGTCGTGGAAGACACCGTCCCGGGTCAGCCCCTCGACGACGAGCAGCGCCTCGCCCGAGTCGCCCCGCTCCCGCGGGTACTGCTGCTCGATGGACCGCCCGACCATGAGCCGTACGAGCTCGTCCTGCGGGGTGGTGGCGGGCACCTGCCCGACACTCCTCCCGTCCCGGATGACGGTCACCCGGTCGCCCAGAGCGGCGATCTCCTCCAGGTGATGGGTGATGAAGACGATGCCGACGCCGTCCTCGCGCAGCCGGCGCACGATCGAGAACAGCTTCTCGACCTCCTCCGTCGTCAGCACGGCGGTCGGCTCGTCCATGATCAGTACCTGCGCGTCGAGGCTCAGCGCCTTGGCGATCTCGACCATCTGCAGCCGCGCGATACCGAGTTCACGCACTCGCGCGCGGGGCGACACCCGTACGCCGACCCGCTCCAGCAGCGCGGCGGCGTCGGCCTCCATCCGCTTGCGGTCGATCATCCCGAAGCGGCGCGGCTGCCGCCCGAGGAAGATGTTCTCGGCGACCGTCAGGTCCGGTACGAGGTTGAACTCCTGGTAGATGGTGGCGATCCCGAGGCGCTCGGCGTCCTGGGCGCCATGGATGCGCACCTCCTCACCGCCGGCCAGGATCCGTCCCGCGTCGGGTGTGTAGGCGCCGGAGAGCATCTTGATGAGCGTGCTCTTGCCCGCGCCGTTCTCCCCGAGCAGGACGTGCACCTCGCCCCGGCGCAGATCGAAGTCGACGCCGTCCAGCGCGACCACTCCGGGAAAGGACTTCCGTATGCCTTCGATGCGCAGCAACTCGTCCGGGTCGCTCACGACGTGCTCCTGTTCGTTGCGGGGGACTGCTCCGGCCGGGGGGATTCGCCGCACGAGAGGCGTACGACGAGTCGGGCGGGCAGGGTGACGGACTGCGGGGGCCGCCCCTCGATGCGGTCGACCAGGGCGCGTACGGCGGCCCGGCCCAGCTCGCCCGTGGGCTGGGCGACCGCCGTGATCGGCGGATCGGTGTGCACGAACCACGGGATGTCGTCGAAGGCGGCCAGCCCGATGTCCTGCGGAACCCGCAGTCCACGCGCGCGTACGGCGTCGAGCGCGCCCAGCGCCATCAGGTTGTCGGTGGCGAAGACGACCTCGGGCGGCTCGAGCAGGTCGAGGAACCCCTCGGTCACCCGCCGCCCGCTCTCGGCCTGGAAGTCGCCCTGCCCTATGTAGGCGTCCGGCAACGGCAGCCCGTGCTCGGCGAGGGCCTCCCGGAACGCCTCGACACGCTCCCGGCCGGTGGTGGTGGCCGCCGGACCGGCGATGATCGCGAGCCGCCGTCGCCCGAGCCCGTACAGATGCGCGACGAGGCCCCGCACGGCAGCCCGCCCGTCGGAGCGCACCACCGGCACGTCCACACCCGGGATCCACCGGTCCACGAACACCATCGGCGTCCCCGCCCGCACGGCATCCAGCATCAGCGGCGAGCCGCCGTCGGTCGGCGACACGAGCAGCCCGTCGATCCGCCGGTCCAGCAGGGTCCTTACGTGGTGGTCCTGCAGCTCGGGCCGTTCGTCGGCGTTCCCGATGATCACGCTGTACCCGAGCGCCCGCGCTTCCTCCTCGACGGACCGCGCCAGTTCGGTGAAGTACGGGTTCATGACATCGCTGATGACCAGCCCGAGGGTGTGGGTCTGATCGGTGCGCAGGGAGCGGGCGACGGCGTTGGGGCGGTAGCCCAGCGCGGCCACGGCGGCCATCACCCGCGCCCGCGCGTCCTCACTGACCGACGGATGGTCGTTCAGAACCCGCGAGACCGTGGCGACGGACACCCCCGCCTCGGCCGCGACGTCCTTGATACTCGCCATCGCCGCTCCACCTCCTCGTGGAATCGATTACACGAGGAGGATTGGAATCGATTACACGGCGTGGAACAAGGGGTCGGCGATGGCTGAAATCCAATCGTGACCGAGGCTTGCGAGGTGACCGGCCGGGAGAATCCCGCGAGCCGCGATGAGTCCGGCCGCGTCCGGCGGTCATAGTGACGAACCCGTCACCGAGGAGGACTCCTGATGCGCAGCGTGACCTATTCGATGAGCATCTCGCTCGACGGCTACATCGTCGGGCCGGACGGCGGCTTCGACTGGTCGGCCCCCGACCCGGAGGTCTTCCGCTTCTGGATCGACCAGATCCGCGGGGTCGACGTCCACCTGCTGGGCCGACGGCTGTACGAGACGATGCTGTACTGGGAGACGGCCGAGCAGGACGCGACGCTCGACGACGCGGAGCGCGAGTGGACGGCGCTCTGGAACCCGCTCCCCAAGGTGGTGTTCTCCACCACGCTCTCGGAGGTGCGGGGCAACGCCCGGCTGGCCTCCGGTGGCCTGGCGGAGGAGATCGAACGCCTGCGGGCCGAGCCGGGAGAGGGCGAGATCGCGATCGGCGGCGCGACGCTCGCCGCGCAGGCGGCCGAGGCGGACCTGATCGACGAGTACCAGGTCATGGTCTACCCGGTGCTGGTCGGCGGCGGCATCCCGTTCTTCTCCCGGGACGAGCGCCGGGTCGACCTCGAACTCGTGGACACCCGCACCTTCGGCTCACGCTTCGTCCACCTGCGGTACCGGGTGACGCGGTAGTCGGCCCCGGGCGGCCCCCGGTCTTACGCCGCCGCCAGCTCGCACCACACGTACTTCCCCCGCTCGCCGAACCTGGCCGACGGCATCCACCCCCAGTACGGCGTGCAGGCCACGACGAGCCCGAGCCCGAGCCCACGCCCGTCCTCCCGCTCGCCCGCCCCGTCCAACGGCCCGGGCGGCGGGGGCGGTTCGGGATCGGCGTCCCACGCCCCGATCCACACCATCCCCGCCGCCGACCGCCGACCGCCGCACCCGCAACGCGGCGGGCCCGTTGGTGTGCCGGACGGCGTTGGAGATCAGCTCGGTCGCGAGCAGCTCGGCGACGTCCACGAGCCCGATGAGCCCGTGCACGGTGAGGATCAGCCGCAGGGTGCGGCGGCACACGGGGACGGCTCTGGGGTCGTTGGGGATCTGGAGGGTGTAGTCCCAGGTTTCGGGCATGGGGCATCAACTCCGGAGGATGAGGGGGGATTTCGGGCACGGTGGCATTGCCGACGCCGTCATCGGGTGACGGGGCGGTGCGCTTCCGTAGCGTGTTCGTCGCGTCACTGACGGTATGGGTAACGTGTAACCCGAAGCAAGCCGGTCCCGGGATCCGGCCCCGAAAGAGGAGAGCTGTGCATGGTCCAGCGGAGCGAACCGACGGCTCGGCAGGTGCGCCTGGGCACCGAACTGCGCAGGCTCCGTGAGGCCGCCGGCCTGACAACCGTGCAGTCGGCGGCGCTTCTTGGGGTGAACAGGGTGCAGATCAGCCACATCGAGCTGGGGCTCATCGGGGTGAGCGAAGAGCGGCTGCGCCGACTTGCGTCGCATTACGCCTGCACCGACACGTGGTTCATCGACGCCCTGGTGGCCATGGCCGCGGACAGGTCGCGTGGCTGGTGGGAGGAGTACCGGGGGCTGTTGCCCACGCCGTTCCTGGATCTCGCCGAGTTGGAACACCACGCCGAGTCCTTGCGGGAAGTGGCGATCCTGTATGTCCCGGGCCTGCTCCAGACGGAGGACTATGCCCGAGCGGTCTTCTCGTCCAGGGTTCCTGAACTCACGGGCGCCGAGCTTGAATTGCGTGTCCGCCACCGGATGGCGCGCCAGCGGCGCGTGGTCCCGTACGAGTTGGTGATCCATGAGGCGGCCTTGCGCATCAGGGTCGGTGATCGCGCCGCTTCCCGAGCTCAACTCGCCAAGCTTCTCGACCACTCCGAAGCGCACCACATCACGGTGCGCGTCGTCCCCTTCGACCTGGACGGCTTCGCCCGAGCTGCCAGCACCATGACGTACGCAGGTGGCTCGGTGCCCAGGCTGGACACGGTGGTGCGAGACGTGCCCACCGGCTCGGCGTTCATCGACTCCGAAGCCCAGCTCAACGCCTTCCGAACGCGCTTCCGTAAGGTGGAAGCCGTGTCGCTCAACCCCGAACAGTCGCGCGACTTCATCGACCGGCTGGCGAAAGAGCTGTGAGGCGCCCATGTGCAACTGGCGGAAGTCGTCCTACTCCGGCCCGGACGACGGCAACGCCTGCGTCGAGATAGC
This sequence comes from Streptomyces sp. NPDC057438, assembly GCF_042802995.1. Classification (NCBI taxonomy): domain Bacteria; kingdom Bacillati; phylum Actinomycetota; class Actinomycetes; order Kitasatosporales; family Streptomycetaceae; genus Streptomyces; species Streptomyces sp. NPDC057438. The sequence continues at coordinate 57,246 of NZ_JBHVDD010000018.1, read as the reverse complement.
CCCCACCCCCGCCCGCATAGCCGTCCGCGACTCCACAACCCCGTCCCGAGCCACCCTCACCTTCTCCACCCCCGCCTTCACCTCCTTCCTCGAAGCCCTCAAGAGGCCCACCGAGAGGTGAATGCCGCCCCCCGGGGGAGTGCAGTCGGCCGGGGGTCGTGTCGCTGCTGACGCAGACTCGTACGAGCGAGTGCTCCGACGTTCACCGTCGACCCGTGGCGCTCCCGCGTGCGCCCACACTCCGCCGCGGCCCCAGGAGTTGGCCGCGGCGGATGTCCGGTCACGAAGGCCGGGAACTGAATGTGTCGGTCAGGAAGCGAACGCCTCGGTCACGAAGTGAACGGGCGGGAGCCGTCCTCCGCGACGATGCTCCACAGATGGTCGGCGGTGCCGCTGTCGTTCCACTGAAGGGCCTGCGCCCCGGACGACGTGGACATCCCGTCGATGCCCAGCACCATGCCGCTGTTCTTGTTGACGAACTTGGCGTAGCCGCCCCCGGCGTCCACCACCGACCACAGATGGTCGGACGTGAGGGTGTCGCCCCATTGCAACGCCGTCGCACCGGCCGTCTTGGAGGCGTCCTTGATGCCGAGGACCTGGCCGCTGTTGGTGTTGAAGATCTTGTAGTAGCCGTTCTCGGCCGGGACGATCTCCCACCAGTGGTTGGCGCCGCTGCTCGCGCTCTGCTGCTGTACGGCGCCCCCGGCGGCGATCGAGGAGCCGGAGATGCCGAGTTCCAGGTTGCTGTTCTTGTTGGTGATCTTCACGCGCGGAGTCTCCGGGTACCAGGACTCCAACTCGGTGACACCGACGAACTTGCCCGCCTGCGGGGTGAGGACGACCCGGAACTGGGAGGTGGTGATCGTCGGGAAGGTCACCTCGTTGGCGTTGTTCGCCACCGGTGCGGCCGGTCTCTTCGTCTGGCTCGGGACGTTCACCCACGCTCCGTCCTTGAGGTACTGGACGGTGTAGCTCGCCGGGACGCGGATGTTCGCGCCGTCGTCGTACGTGTAGAACTTCACCTCGTTGATCTTGCGTGGTGCCCCGAAGTCGACGCCCAGATGGTCTGTGGCGTTCGGTGAGCCGGAGTTGGTCCAACGGTCGTCGGGGATCTTGTCGTAGCGGATCCACCCGTTCGTCGCCCGCAGCGGGGCGTCGAACGTGTTGGGCTTGCAGGTCTGGCCGCTGTGGCAGTGCGGGCCGTTGGAGACCGTGTTGGTGTAGGAGGCGAAGGCCTTCGGGTACGGCTGGGTGACGGTGCGGCCCAGCCAGTCCTGCTCGGCGGTCAGCGGGTTGGCGGCCACGTTCATCATCCGCGCCGGCTGCGCCGGGGTGACGGGGGCGGCCACGTTCACGGTGGTGTTGCCGACCGTCGAGGACTGGTGGATACGTACGCCGTCCTGGAAGATCTGCAGCCCGCTGCCCTTGCCGTAGTGCGAGCCGTCCCGGTCCCAGCGGACCGAGTACGTGTGCCCGTGGTACGGCAGGCTCTCCACCGCGAACCAGTCCCACCCGGACGGGATCAGCGGCTTCAGCACCAGCGTGTTGTTCGCCTGCGGCTTGATGCCCAGCAGGCCGGTGAGCACCAGGTCGTTGAAGCTGGAGTGGTTGTAGTGCTCGCTGAAGTTGAACCCGTCGTAGATCCAGTCACCGGTGTCCCCGTCGGCCGCCTCGGCGATGTACGGCTTGCCGTCCTTGTGCTGGAGGGCGGCGAACTGGGCCAGCATCGTCTGGTAGTCGGCCTTGGTGACGAAGCTCTGCGCGGGGTAGTCCTGGAGCAGGTTCGCCAGGCCGGTCAGGATCTGGCTCGTCTGGTACGGCCAGCTCGGGCCGTTCCAGTGACAGCAGTTGGCGTCGTCGCGCTTCTGCTGGGCCGGTATGGCCTCGTAGTTGAAGTACGGGTTCGCGGTGATCCGGTCGAGCTCGGCGAAGCCGGTGCCCTTGGTGAACTTCAGCGTGTTGGTCCCGGCCTTCATGGGGACCTGCACGGTGACGGACTTCGACTCCGAGAAGCTTCCCCAGCTGCCGCCCGGGGCGTAGCTGACGGTGAGCGGCTTGGCGGTGTCGCCGTTGACGACGACCTTGTGCGTCGAGGTGGCGGAGGTGGCGTTGGCATAGTGGACCGTCACCGGGTACGTGCCGTTGCCGGGCGCGTCCACGGAGAAGGTGACCGCGCTGTCGTCGAAGTCGATCTGCCCGACGTACTTGCCGTTGGAGGCCGTCGAGGAGTTCCGGGTGTTCGCGTGGACGACGGTGGCCTGCTCGGCCTCGAAGTCGTGCACCCGCTCCAGCGTCGTAGGTCCGAACGGCGCCTTGAACCGCTTGGAGTCGGTCAGGTACTTCCACGCCGACGAGTACTGCGCGTCGGGGAGGTTGAACGCCCAGGGGGCGTAGCCCATCGCCTCGCGCCAGGTCGTGCGGGTCTGCTTCAGCGTGCCGTTGGTGTTGTCCGTGTTGTAGACCTGCATGAAGAACTGGCGCTGCGGGTCCCACAGCGAGTTCTGCACGGCGGCCTTCAGCTGCGCGGCCTTCGCGTCGTACTCGCTCGCGGTCGCCGTGTCGCCGTTCAGTGTGGAGATCTTGCTGATCGCCTGGGCCGCGCTGAACATGTACGCGTTGATGGTCGGCCGGTAACCCCGGCCGCCGCTGAACCAGTTGCTGCTCTTCATCGACGTCTCGGTGTACTCCGTGGCGTCGGACAGCGGGGTCTGGTGGAACAGATCGCTGGAGGACTGCGTGCCGTTCACCGTGACGTCGGTGTCGAAGTTCGAGTCCCACCGCTTGTAGAGGGCGATCAGGTGGGGGAGCGCCGACTTGATCTGCGCGGCGTCACCGGTGACGAGATAGCGCTGGTACGCGGCGCTCGTGATCCACTCACTGAAGTTCCGCGCGCCCGAGTTGCCCGCCCCGCGCAGCCAGAAGTCCAGGTAGTCACCCGCGTAGTCGCGGTTGTGCAGCCAGCGCCCGTCCAGCAGGTGGTAACCGGTCGCGTCCGGCAGCGCGGTGTACGGGTTGCCGGCGTAGCCGATCGGCACGTTGTACTCGGTCGATACGTACCCCGTGCCAGGCACGGTGTAGCGGAGCGCACGTTTGTAGGTGCTCCACCGGTAGTAGTAGACGTCGTCGATGTCGTTGTCGGGGGTGTCCAGAAACGGAATGTTGTCCTTGTACCACTGCCGCTCGTCGAGCTGGTTGGCGGCGAGGATCGCGTCCTTGTCCAGCGCGACGGCGTCGGGGTCGTCGGCGGCCTGGGCCGTGGGCGCTCCCGGTCCTACCGACAACAGGCTGATGGACAACACGGAGCCGCACAGCGCGGCCAGCGCGCGGCTGTTACGTCTGGGGCGGTGACGCATAGAGGTGTCCTCCATTGGGCACTCATGCGATGGTTCGATGTGTTCGAAATTACGGACATTGTTCGAAATCTTGAGGGACCGTAATGACAGGGCTCACAGGAAGTCAATAGAGGGGGCAAGGGTGACGTAAGGCGCCGTAAACGGGTGGCGTCCGCGAGGTTCGACGGTACGGACCTGTCCATGCGTGATCCGCGGTGTCGGACCCCGGCGGTAGCGTCGGACCATGCCCAATCAGACGGGGACCCCGCGGCAGCCGGGGACCGGCGAACGACAGCTCGCCGTACTCGAAGGCGTCCTGGAACGCATCACCTACGCCAACGAGGACAACGGCTACACCGTCGCGCGCGTGGACACCGGTCGCGGCGGCGGTGACCTCCTCACCGTCGTCGGCGCGCTGCTCGGGGCCCAGGTCGGGGAGTCCCTGCGGATGGAGGGCCGCTGGGGCTCGCACCCGCAGTACGGCAAGCAGTTCACGGTGGAGAACTACACCACCGTCCTCCCCGCCACCGTCCAGGGCATCCGCCGCTACCTAGGGTCCGGCCTGGTCAAGGGCATCGGGCCCGTCTTCGCCGACCGCATCACCCAGCACTTCGGCCTGGACACCCTCCAGATCATCGAGGAGGAGCCCAAGCGCCTCATCGAGGTGCCCGGCCTCGGCCCCAAGCGCACCAAGAAGATCGCCGACGCCTGGGAGGAACAGAAGGCGATCAAGGAGGTCATGCTCTTCCTCCAGACCGTCGAGGTGTCCACGTCGATCGCGGTCCGCATCTACAAGAAGTACGGCGACGCCTCGATCGGGGTCGTGAAGAACCAGCCGTACCGCCTGGCGTCCGACGTCTGGGGCATCGGCTTCCTCACCGCCGACCGGATCGCCCAGTCCGTCGGCATCCCCCACGACAGCCCGGAGCGCGTCAAGGCGGGCCTGCAGTACGCCCTTTCGCAGGCCACCGACCAGGGCAACTGCTACCTCCCGGAGGAGCGCCTGATCGCCGACGCGGTCAAGCTCCTCCAGGTCGACACGGGCCTGGTCATCGAGTGCCTGGCCGAACTCGCCCTGCCCGACGAGGACTCCGGCGAACCCGGCGTCGTACGCGAGAGGGTCCCGGGCCAGGACGGCGGTGACCCGGTCACCGCGATCTACCTGGTCCCCTTCCACCGCGCCGAACTCTCCCTCTCCGCCCAGCTGTTGCGTCTCCTGCGCACGGACGAGGACCGGATGCCCGGCTTCCACGACGTGGCCTGGGACAAGGCGCTGGCCTGGCTGCGCGGGCGTACGGGAGCGGAGCTGGCCCCCGAGCAGGAGGCGGCCGTACGGCTCGCGCTGACCGAGAAGGTGGCCGTGCTCACCGGCGGCCCCGGCTGCGGCAAGTCGTTCACCGTCCGCTCGATCGTGGAGCTGGCCCGCGCCAAGAAGGCGAAGGTCGTGCTGGCCGCCCCCACCGGCCGCGCCGCCAAGCGCCTCGCCGAGCTGACCGGCGCCGACGCCTCCACCGTCCACCGCCTGCTGGAACTGAAGCCCGGCGGCGACGCGGCCTACGACCGGGACCGCCCCCTGGACGCCGACCTGGTCGTCGTCGACGAGGCGTCCATGCTGGACCTCCTGCTGGCCAACAAACTGGTGAAGGCGGTGGCGCCGGGAGCGCACCTCCTCTTCGTCGGGGACGTGGACCAGCTCCCGAGCGTCGGCGCCGGCGAGGTCCTCAGGGATCTGCTGGCCGACGGCAGCCCGATCCCGGCGGTCCGGCTCACCAAGGTCTTCCGCCAGGCCCAGCAGTCCGGGGTGGTGACCAACGCGCACCGGATCAACTCCGGCCGGCACCCGGTCACCGACGGCATGAAGGACTTCTTCCTCTTCGTCGAGGACGAGACGGAGGAGGCCGGCCGGCTCACGGTCGACGTCGCGGCCCGTCGTATTCCGGCCAAGTTCGGGCTGGACCCGCGACGGGACGTCCAGGTCCTGGCACCCATGCACCGGGGCCCGGCGGGCGCGGGCACCCTCAACGGGCTGCTGCAGCAGGCCATCACCCCCGCCCGCCCCGACCTGCCCGAGAAGCGGTTCGGCGGCCGGGTCTTCCGCGTCGGCGACAAGGTCACCCAGATCCGCAACAACTACGACAAGGGCGCGAACGGCGTCTTCAACGGCACCGTCGGGGTCGTCACCGCCCTCGACCCGGTCGACCAGCGGCTCACCGTCCGCACCGACGAGGACGAGGAGGTGGAGTACGAGTTCGACGAACTGGACGAGCTGGCGCACGCCTACGCGGTGACCATCCACCGATCCCAGGGCAGCGAGTACCCGGCCGTGGTGATCCCGGTCACCACCGGAGCCTGGATGATGCTCCAGCGCAATCTGCTCTACACGGCGGTGACCAGGGCGAAGAAACTGGTGGTCCTGGTCGGCTCCCGCAAGGCGATCGGCCAGGCGGTCCGCACGGTCTCCGCCGGCCGTCGGTGCACGGCTCTCGACTTCCGGCTCGCACCACGGGTTTTGTAGCCCTGGGCCCGCTTCGTGAGAACCTCTCGTGCCGATCCGGCGACCCGTGAGTGAAATTTGATCGATCAAACGAGTCGTAAAGGTCACACAGCCCTTCCAGATGGTGGACGGAGGGGGCAGGATGAGCAAGTTGGCGGCACTCAGTGCCGCCGATGGGCCCGATGGTCGACCCCGAGTGCACTCTCCAGAGCCAATTGGGGGATGGTAGAGACAGTCAGGGCACCTCGAAGAAGAGGCACTACGTCGGTGAGGGATGACGTGAGCGACAACTCTGTAGTACTGCGGTACGGCGACGGCGAGTACACCTACCCGGTGATCGGCAGCACCGTCGGCGACACGGGCTTCGACATCGGGAAGCTCCGGGCCCAGACCGGTCTGGTCACCCTGGACAGCGGCTACGGCAACACCGCTGCCTATAAATCCGCCATCACCTATCTCGACGGTGAGCAGGGCATCCTCCGCTACCGCGGCTACCCGATCGAGCAGCTGGCCGAGCGCTCCACCTTCCTGGAGGTGGCGTACCTGCTGATCAACGGCGAGCTGCCCACCGTCGACGAGCTCTCCACGTTCCAGAACGAGATCACGCAGCACACCCTGCTGCACGAGGACGTCAAGAACTTCTACCGCGGCTTCCCGCGCGACGCCCACCCGATGGCGATGCTGTCCTCCGTGGTCAGCGCCCTGTCGACGTTCTACCAGGACAGCCACAACCCGTTCGACGAGCGGCAGCGCAACCTCTCCACGATCCGCCTGCTCGCCAAGCTGCCGACCATCGCGGCGTACGCGTACAAGAAGTCGATCGGTCACCCGTTCGTCTACCCGCGCAACGACCTCGGTTACGTCGAGAACTTCCTGCGCATGACCTTCTCGGTCCCGGCCCAGGAGTACGACCTCGACCCGGTCGTCGTCTCGGCGCTGGACAAGCTGCTCATCCTGCACGCGGACCACGAGCAGAACTGCTCGACCTCCACGGTCCGCCTGGTCGGCTCCTCGCAGGCGAACATGTTCGCCTCGATCTCCGCCGGCATCTCCGCGCTCTGGGGCCCGCTGCACGGTGGCGCCAACCAGTCCGTCCTGGAGATGCTGGAGGGCATCCAGGCGAACGGCGGCGACGTCGACTCCTTCATCCGCAAGGTGAAGAACAAGGAGGACGGCGTCCGCCTGATGGGCTTCGGCCACCGGGTGTACAAGTCCTTCGACCCGCGCGCCAAGATCATCAAGGCTGCCGCGCACGACGTCCTCTCCGCGCTCGGCAAGTCCGACGAGCTGCTGGACATCGCGCTGAAGCTGGAGGAGCACGCGCTCTCCGACGACTACTTCGTCTCGCGCAACCTCTACCCGAACGTGGACTTCTACACGGGTCTGATCTACCGCGCCATGGGCTTCCCGACCGAGATGTTCACGGTCCTCTTCGCCCTCGGCCGCCTCCCCGGCTGGATCGCCCAGTGGCACGAGATGATCAAGGAGCCCGGCTCCCGCATCGGCCGCCCGCGCCAGATCTACACGGGCGTGGTCGAGCGCGACTTCGTCCCGGTCGAGGCCCGCTGAGCCACCGAGCACGCGTGGCGAGGGGCCCGTACGGAGAGTTTTCCGTACGGGCCCCTTGCTTGCCCGGCCGCAGAAAAGGGTGGCCTACGGCGAGTGGGCCGAAGGGGCGCGCCTACGGTCGACGCGCGCAGCGCGCGACGAAGGAGGGCCGAGCACGATCACCGTCTCGGCACAGGCAAAAGGCGCCCCGGAGGCGAACAAAGCCCAAAAAATGCGAGAAGGCGCCCTGCAACGCTGGTCCCCCCACGGGCCGGCGAGCAGGGCGCCTTCCCATGTCCCGGTGCGGATTCCCCCCACGGGATCCGGCCGGGCGTCTGGTGGACCAGCGCCTGAATTCGCTGAGCGGGCCGAGCCGAGGCCGACCTGCTTGTATGAAACTGTTGTGCGCGCGGCGGTGTGCGGTCTGCCGGGACGCGTACGTACGGGAGGGCCGCTCAAAGCTCCCCGGTGCACGTGCCCCGGCAACGCAGTTCCGGGAACGTCCCCCAAGACATCCCCAGATGTCAGTCACGCCCCCCAAGACGCTTCTGACATCGCCAACTTAGACTCACGAACCCCTTCGGTGGTTACGTTCACACCACTGTGATCTGCGTCTCTCGCCATATCCCCTGAAGATACGCAAGCGACGCGAATCGGTGATCGAGACCCCAGCGTAAGGATGATGCGCGAGCCTTGTGAAGAGCTTATGTGAGGCTGCTTCCGGACTCTAGAGGGACTTTTGCCCGGCGGTCACGAGAATGTCCTGAGTCGCAAGCTGTTCGTTACCACAAAAACGGACGAAAAGGCCATAGTCGCCCCTGCGATCATCGGATTGAGCAATCCGGCGGCGGCCAGCGGCAGCGCCGCCACGTTGTAGCCGAAGGCCCAGGCCAGATTGCCCTTGATGGTGGACAGGGTGCGCCGCGACAGCCGGATCGCGTCGGCGGCCGCCCGCAGGTCCCCGCGGACGAGCGTCAGGTCCCCCGCCTCGATCGCCGCGTCCGTCCCGGTGCCGAGGGCGAGCCCGAGGTCGGCGGCGGCCAGCGCGGCCGCGTCGTTGACCCCGTCCCCGACCATCGCGACCGTACGGCCCTCGCCCTGGAGCCGCCGCACGACGTCGACCTTGTCCTCGGGCAGCACCTCGGCGATCACGTGCTCGGGGGAGATGCCGACCGTGGCGGCCACGGACCGGGCCACCCGCGCGTTGTCCCCGGTCAGCAGGACCGGCGTGAGCCCGAGCGCCCGCAGCCGCCGTACGGCCTCGGCGCTGGTCTCCTTGACGGCGTCGGCCACGGTGACGACACCGAGTGTCACTCCGTCGCGGGTCACCGCGACCGCCGTGCGCCCCTCCGCCTCGGCGGCCTCCTTGGCGGCCCTCAGGGGCTCGGGGAGGGGGCCGTCGAGGATCCGGCCCACCAGGACCGTGTGGCCCTCCACGCGGCCGCGTACGCCCTTTCCGGGCAGGTTCTCGAAATGCTCGACGGGCGGGAGCGGGCCCAGGCGTTCCTCGGCGCCCGCGGCGATCGCCCGGGCCACCGGATGTTCGGAGGCGTGCTCGACGGCGCCCGCGAGGCCAAGGACGTCCTCCTCCGTGACGTCCTCGGCGGTGTGCACGCTCCCGAGCGTCATCCGGCCGGTGGTGACGGTACCGGTCTTGTCCAGGACGACGGTGTCCACGCGGCGGGTGGACTCCAGTACCTCGGGGCCCTTGATGAGGATGCCGAGCTGGGCGCCCCGGCCGGTGCCGACCAGCAGGGCGGTCGGGGTGGCCAGGCCGAGCGCGCACGGGCAGGCGATGATCAGCACCGCGACGGCGGCCGAGAAGGCGGCGGTGGCGTCGTCCGTGGCGCCGAGCCAGACGCCGAAGGTGGCGACCGCGATCAGCACGACGGCCGGGACGAAGACCGCGGAGATCCGGTCGGCGAGCCGCTGCGCCCGGGCCTTGCCGTTCTGCGCGTCCTCCACGAGGCGTGCCATCCGTGCCAGCTGGGTGTCCGCGCCGACCCGTGTCGCCTCCACGACCAGTCGGCCCCCGGCGTTCACGGTCGCGCCCGTGACGGGGTCCCCGACCGTCACGTCCACCGGCACCGACTCGCCGGTCAGCATGGACGCGTCGACGGCGGAGGCGCCCTCCACGACCATCCCGTCGGTGGCGAGCTTCTCCCCGGGGCGGACGACGAAACGGTCGCCGACGGCCAGGTCCGCCACCGGGATCCGCACCTCGCGCCCCTGGCGGAGCACCGAGACGTCCTTGGCGCCCAGCGTCAGCAGCGCCCTGAGCGCGCCGCCCGCGCGCCGCTTGGCGCGGGCCTCCAGATAGCGGCCGAGCAGGATGAACGCCACGACCCCGGCGGCCACTTCGAGGTAGATCGCCGACGAGGCCGACGCGCGCGTGACGGTGAGGGTGAACCCGTGCCGCATGCCCGGCATGCCCGCGTGGCCCAGGAAGAGGGCCCACAGGGACCAGCCGAAGGCGGCGAGCGTGCCGACCGAGACGAGGGTGTCCATGGTGGCCGCGCCGTGCCGGAGGTTGGTGAGCGTGGCCCGGTGGAAGGGCAGCCCGCCCCACACGACGACCGGCGCGGCGAGCGTCAGCGAGAGCCACTGCCAGTTGTCGAACTGCAGGGCGGGGACCATGGACATGAGGATCACGGGTGCCGCGAGCAGCACCGAGACGGTGAGCCGCTGCCGCAGGGCGGCGAGTTCGGGGTCGGCGCCGTCCTCGCCGCTCCCGGTGGCCGTTCCCGGAGCCGCCGCGGTCGCGGGGGGAGCCGGGGGCGGTGGTTCCTCCGCCGTGTAGCCGGTCTTCACGACCGTGGCGATCAGCTCGGCGACCTCGATCCCCGCGGGGTAGGTGACCTTCGCCTTCTCGGTCGCGTAGTTCACCGAGGCGGTGACCCCGTCCAGGCGGTTGAGCTTCTTCTCGACGCGGGCCGCGCAGGAGGCGCAGGTCATCCCGCCGATGGTCAGCTCGACCTCGCGGACGGGGTCGCCCGCCGGTGCTGCCGCGAGGGTGCTCGTCGTGTCCGTGCTCGTCATGTCCGTGCCCGTGACGCTCGTGCCTGTGCCGGTGTCCGGTCTCAGACCGTGCCGACGAGTTCGAAGCCGGCCTCGTCCACGGCGGCGCGTACGGCCTCCTCGTCGAGCGGCGCGGCCGAGACCACGGTGACCTCGCCGGTGGAGGCGACGGCCTTCACGGAGGAGACGCCGGGAAGCTCGGTGATCTCGCCCGAAACGGCGCCTTCGCAGTGCCCGCAGCTCATGCCGCTCACCTTGTAGACGGCGGTGACGGAGCCCTGGGTGTCGGTCTCGGCGGTCATGTCGTTACTCCTTGTCGGGGCGGATGGGGGTCGAGTAACCCTTCCAGACCTTCAGCTTATACCCCCTAGGGGTATGAATCCAAGAGAGGTCCGACCGGAGCGGTGGGACCGGCGGGTCGCGTGGGTCGGGGAGCCGGCGTGCCGGTGGTGCCGGCGTGGGGCAGGGGGTGGTGTCCCGGCGGTGCCGGCGTGGGGCGGGGGGGTGTCCCGGCGGTGCTCGCTCGGGTCAGGGGGTCCGTGTCCCGGCGGTGCTCGCGGCGGCGGTGGGCGGGCAGTCGCGCGCCAGGGGCTCCAGATAGCGGAACAGTACGTTCTTCAGCTCCTGCACGTAGGCGGCACGCTCGGCGCCCTCGCGCGCGAGCACCAGCTCCAGGCCGGCCTTGTACATGGCCACGCAGACGTGCGCGGTGCGCGAGATGTCGGCGGCCGGGGCGTCCGGGAGGAACGGGGTGAGCAGCGTCTCGATCCGCGCGAGCAGGGCCGCGTGCACGGCGTCGTGCTGCTCGGCGATCCGGCCGGGGACGTCCGGCCCGTGCATCAGCGTGAAGACCACCGGGTGCCGGCAGTTGAAGTCGATGAAGCGGTCGACGGCGGCCGCGACGGCCTCCTCCAGCGGAGTCGCCGGATCCACCGGGGCCAGCGCCTCGCCGTACGTCTCGCGCATCTCGTGCATGAGCCGCTCGCTCAGCTCGATCGCGATCGCTTCCTTGTTCGGGAAGAACTGGTACAGCGTCCCCGGTGAGACGCCCGCCTCGCGGGCGATGGCGTTGGTGCTGGCGGCCGCGTACCCCGTCGAGCAGAACACGGCGGCCGCGGCTTCGAGGAGCTGCGCGATACGGCGCTCGCCGCGGGCCTGGCGGCGGCGCGGCTGCTCCTTCTCCTGGTTCACGGGCACGCGTCGTCACCGGCTTTCCGGATCGTGATTGACAAAAACGAGTGGTCGCTCGCATTCTGGTGAAACACGAGCGATCTCTCGTGTTTGCCAGTGTATGGCTGGTGCTCCCGTGCCGCACGGCTGCGCGCGGCACGGATCGAGCGACGGATCAGGCTGAAACGGATCAGACTGAAGGGGACACCGCACCATGACCGAAGTCAACCGGCCACCCCGGGTGGGAGGCTGGACGCGGTTCGTGACCGCCCGCCCCCGGCTCTCCCTGCTGGTCGCCCTGGTGCTCACCGCTCTCGCGGTGGTGGCGGGCAGTGATGTCGCCGACCGTCTCGGCAGCGGCGGCTGGGAGGACCCGGCCGCCCAGTCCACCTACGCGACGAAGGCGCTGGAGCGTGAGTTCCCCGACTCCCAGCCGAACTTCCTGCTGCTCGTCGACGCGGGCGGGGCGTCGGTCGACGATCCGGCCGTCGCGGCCGAGGGCAGGCGGCTGACCGAGCGGCTCGCCGCCGAGAAGGGCGTCCGCGGTGTCGGTTCCTACTGGCAGACCGGCGCCCCCACCCTGCGCGCGAAGGACGGCGGGGAGGCACTGATAGCGGCCCGTCTCACGGGTGACGAGACGGCGGCGAACAAGACCCTCGATCGCATCGTCCCCGAGCTGCGCGGCACCCACGGCCCGGTCGAGGTCAGGATCGGCGGCATCCTCGCCGTGCGCCACGAGATGCAGACGACCATCCAGGAAGACCTGCTGCGGGCCGAGATGATCGCCCTTCCGGTGACCCTCGTCCTGCTCGTCATGGTCTTCGGCAGTGCGGTCGCCGCCCTGCTGCCGCTCGGCGTGGGCATCGTCGCGATCCTCGGCACCAACGCGATCCTGCGCGGCCTCACCGAGGTCACCGACGTCTCGGTCTTCGCCCTGAACCTCACCACCGCCATGGGCCTGGGCCTCGCGATCGACTACGCCCTGTTCATCGTGCGCCGCTTCCGGGAGGAACTGGCGGGCGGCGCCGACTCCCTGACGGCCATCGCCACCACCCTGCGCACCGCCGGCCGCACGGTTCTCTTCTCCGCGCTCACGGTCGCCGTCTCGCTGGCCGCCATGATGGTCTTCCCGCAGTACTTCCTGAAGTCCTTCGCCTACGCGGGCATCGCGGTGGTCCTCCTGGCCGCCGGGGCCGCCCTGATCCTGCTGCCGGCGGCCCTGATCCTGCTCGGCGACCGCGTCAACGCCTTCGACCTGCGCAAACTGTTCCGGCGCCGCAAGGCAGCGGACACCGGGGCGGACGCCTCCCCGGCCAAGGAGGAGGGCGCGGCCTGGGGCCGTACGGCCGCCCTCGTCATGCGCCGGGCCCCCTACTTCGCCATCGCCACGACAGCGGGCCTGCTGTTGCTCGGCCTGCCCTTCCTGGGCGTGAAGTTCGGCACGGCCGACGACCGTCAGCTCCCTTCGACCGCCGAGTCGCACGTCGTCCAGCAGCACCTGCGCGAAGGGTTCCCCGGCACTCCCGGCGGCGGCCTGGCGGTGCTGGCGGAAGGAGAGGCGACCAAGACGGAGTACGCCGGCTACAGGCAGCGGCTGGCGGACCTGCCCGACGTGCTCCGCGTGGAGGGGCCCCTGGTCCACGGCGACTGGGCCTACTTCACGGTGCAGCCCGAGGGCGAGGCGGTCGACGAGGGCGCCCAGCGCCTGGTGCACGACATCCGGGCCATGGACGCCCCCTTCGACACCTCGGTGACGGGCACGGCGGCGGTCCTGGTCGACACGAAGGCGGCGATAGGCGAAGGCACCCCCTGGGCGCTGGCCTTCATCGCGACGGTCACCCTGATCCTGGTCTTCCTGCTCACCGGCAGCGTGCTGATCCCCCTCCAGGCGGTCCTGCTGAACGCCCTCAGCCTCACCGCGATGTTCGGCGCGCTGGTCTGGGTCTTCCAGGACGGCCACCTCTCCGGCCTGCTCGCCTTCACCAGCCCCGGCTCCATAGAGACCACGCTCCCGGTCCTGATGTTCTGCGTGGCCTTCGGCCTCTCCATGGACTACGGAGTCTTCCTGCTCTCCCGCATCAAGGAGGAGTACGACCACACCGGGGACCACATCGCCTCCGTCCGCTTCGGACTCCAGCGCACCGGCGGCCTCATCACCGCCGCCGCGGTGATCCTCGCCGTCGTCATGATCGCCATAGGCACCTCCCGGGTCACCAACACCAAGATGCTCGGCCTGGGCATCGCCCTCGCCGTTCTCATGGACGCCATGGTCATCCGCAGCCTCCTGGTACCGGCGGTCATGCGCCTGACCGGCCGCGCGACCTGGTGGGCCCCGGCCCCCCTGAGAAGGTTCCACGACAGGTTCGGCCTGAGCGAGACCGACGAGCCCTCCACGTCCACCCCCACCCCCGAAGCAAAACCAGAACCAGAACCAGTCCCCATCCACTCCAGCTCCTGACTGCTTTCAAGGGGCGCGGGGAGCTGCGCGAGAACCCCCCATCGGACCCGCACCAGGGCCGCGATGGGGGCACACCCCCTGCCCTTGCGGGGCGCGGGGAACTGCGCGAGAACCCCCACCGGACCCGTACGTGGGGGGTCGAAGGGGCGCAGCCCTTGGTGGATGGGACGGGTAGGGGCGGCGGGGGCGAGAAAACCCCACCCATCCACCATGCGATGCTGACCGGGCCGGCCGGACAGCGATCACCAGCCACGATTCGAGAGGCGGACGCACATGCGCGCAGTCGTGTTCGAGCGTTTCGGAGAGCCGGCCACGGTGAAGGACCTCGCGACCCCCACCCCCACCCCCCACGGAGTCGTCGTCCGCGTCGAGGCCACCGGCCTCTGCCGCAGCGACTGGCACGGCTGGCAGGGCCACGACCCCGACATCACCCTCCCGCACGTCCCCGGCCACGAACTGGCCGGCGTCGTGGAGGCGACCGGCAGCGCGGTGACCGCCTGGCACCCCGGCGACCGCGTCACCGTCCCGTTCGTGTGCGCCTGCGGCACCTGCCCCGCCTGCGCGGCCGGAGACCAGCAGGTGTGCGAGCGGCAGACCCAGCCGGGGTTCACCCACTGGGGCTCCTTCGCCCAGTACGTCGCCCTGGACCACGCCGACGTGAACCTCGTGGCGCTGCCGGACGAACTCTCGTACGCCACGGCGGCCGCACTCGGCTGCCGCTTCGCCACGGCGTTCCGCGCGGTCGTGGCGCAGGGTCGCGTCGCGCCGGGGGAGTGGGTCGCGGTCCACGGCTGCGGCGGCGTCGGCCTCTCGGCCGTGATGATCGCGGCGGCTGCCGGAGCCAGGGTGGTCGCCGTGGACGTCTCCCCCCGGGCACTGGACCTGGCCCGCACGTTCGGCGCGACCGCCTGCGTGGACGCGTCAGCCGGAACGGGCACACCGGCCACGGACGAACGCGACTCGGCCGAACCCGACACCCACGAACCCGACACCCACGAACCCGACACGGGCCTACCCGACACGGCCGCGGCCGTCCGCGACCTGACCGGCGGCGGAGCCCACCTCTCCCTCGACGCCCTCGGCTCCCCGGCCACCTGCGCGGCCTCCGTCAACAGCCTCCGCCGCCGGGGCCGCCACATCCAGGTGGGCCTGCTCCCGTCCGCGACGGGCACCACCCCCGTGCCCATGGCCCGGGCGGTGGCCCTGGAACTGGAGTTGCTGGGCAGTCACGGGATGGCGGCCCACGCCTACCCCGGGATGCTGGAGCTGGTCCGGGCGGGCGTCCTGCGCCCCGACCTCCTGGTGACGTCCACGATCCCGCTGGACGCGGCCCCCGCCGCCCTCGCGGCGATGGGCACGGCCCCGGGCGGCGGAGTGACGGTCATCGACCCGTGGCACTGACCCGATCGCCGTCGGGACGCTCGCCGTGGCCGCCGGGCCGCCCCCGATGGGCGGCCCACTCCGGCGCGAGGATCGACATACGCACGGCGTCGATCCACTCCCCGCCCTGCCACAGCGTCTGCCGCTCGACCCCCTCGGCCACGAAGCCGGCCTTCTCGTAGGCGCGCCGGGCCCGGGGATTGTGGGTGAAGACGTACAGCGAGACGCGGTGCAGCCCGACCTCCTCGAAGGCATGGCCGACGATCAGCCGCACGGCCTCCGTGCCCAGCCCCCGGCCCCGCCCGCCGGGACCGATCAGGATGCGGAAGCAGCAGTTGCGATTGGCCTCGTCCCACTCGTTCAGCACGGCCTCACCCACCAGCTCGCCGCTCGCCCGGTCCACGATCGCGAGGTCGAGCCGGTCGGTGTGGTCGTTGCGGCTGCCGTACCAGGAACGCAACCGGTCCGCGCCGAACTCCTCGGCCGGGCTGCCCGTGAGCCGCACGACCTCCGGGTCGGCCAGGATCCGCGCCATCACGGGCGTGTCGTCCTCGGTGAACGGCCGCAGGACGGCCCGCTCACCGGTGAGTACGGGTTTCCGGGAAAAGCTCATCCCCGGATCCTGGACGGCGAACGGACCCGGGGACAAACGAATTGACTGCCGGAAGCCGGAAGCCGGAAGCCGGAAGCCGGAAGCCGGAAGCCGGAAGCCGGAAGCCGGAAGCCGGAAGTGGCTGCGTGGAGACTCAGTCGGCCCCGCGCCCCCGGTTGCCCGGTCTGGAAGCGACCCAGGCGCGCACGGTGTCGGCGTACCAGTAGGGCTTGCCGTTCTCCGTGTGGTCGGGCGGCGGCAGCAGCCCGTGCTTGCGGTACGAGCGGACGGTGTCGGGCCGCACACGGATGTGCGCCGCGATGTCCTGGTACGACCAGAGACGGCGGTCGGTCATCAGAGGCACCTCCCCGCGCGCGCCACGGAGGCGGCTGGGAAGCCGTCGGGGGAGCCGGGCGCTGCGCTGGCGATCACAAGACTGTGACCGGCCAACGACCCTCGGTGACCGGCGGGAGCGCCCGTGGCTCACGCATGACGAAAGACCCGCGTACGCGTGACGTATGTGACGGGAAGGTGACTTCTGTGACAGAAGCGCCGATTGGGAGCGCCTCGTGACGAAGGGTCGGCCCCCGCGCCCTACAGGGGCGCGGGGAACTGCGCAACCAGCCGCGAACCACCCGCAGCCCGCCGTCACCCGCCGTCACCCGCAGTCCCCGGCGTCTCGGCACCGCCCGCGTCGAGCGGAGCGCCTACGCCCCGCAGGACCTCAGGAACGCCCGCGTCCGCTGGGCGATCGGCAGTGGAGCGTCCGGCTCGCACGGGTACATGTCCTGCTCGACGATCGCGAACAGGTCCACGTCCAGCTTCGCGGCGGCGGCGAGCACCGGCCCCAGTTCGGGCACGCCCTTCGGCGGCTCGCACATCACGCCCCGGGCGACGGCCGGCCCGAAGGGCACCGCGTTCGCCCGCACGTCCGCCAGGATCTCGGGGTCGACCTGCTTGAGGTGCAGATACCCGATGCGCTCACCGTAGGTCTCGATCAGCTTGACGCTGTCGCCGCCGCAGTAGGCGTAGTGCCCGGTGTCGAGGCAGAGCGAGACGACCGAGGAGTCGGTGCCGTCCAGGAAGCGGACGACGTTCTCCTCGCTGTCGATGTGGGTGTCGGCGTGCGGGTGGACGACGATCTGGAGGCCGTACTTCTCCCGCACCTCCCGCCCGAGGCGCTCGGTGAGCTGGGTGAGGTGCCGCCACTGTTCGACGTTCAGCTCGCTGGGCTCCAGCACCTGGCCCGTCTTGTCGTCCCGCCAGAACGACGGGATGACGACGAGGTGCTGGGCGCCCATGGCCTGGGCGAGGACCGCGTTGTCGGCCACGTGCGCCCAGGTCTTCTCCCAGACGTCGGGGCCGTGGTGCAGCCCGGTGAAGACCGTGCCGGCCGACACTTTCAGGCCGCGTTTGGCGGTCTCCTCGGCGAGGACCACCGGGTCGGTCGGCAGATAGCCGTACGGGCCCAGCTCGATCCACTCGTAGCCGGAAGCGGCGACCTCGTCGAGGAAGCGCTGCCAGGGGACCTGCTGGGGGTCGTCGGGGAACCAGACGCCCCAGGAGTCGGGCGCCGAGCCGACTCGGATGCGCGAGAGTGAGGACTGAGGTGACAACGACGTCATGGGAGTCAGCTTCAGCCTCGGAGCAGAGGGTGTCAATAGGTAGTCCGAATGTCTGGACAAAGTATTGACAGGGCCGCTCCGACGGGACTAGACCTTGACCGAACCGGCGCATGAAGGGAACTCGATGGCGTACGACCTGATCACCATGGGGCGGATCGGTGTGGACCTCTACCCGTTGCAGACGGGGGTCCCGCTGCCGCAGGTGACGTCCTTCGGGAAGTTCCTCGGCGGATCGGCGACCAACGTCGCGGTGGCCGCGTCCCGGCTCGGCCGCTCCACCGCCGTCATCACCCGCACCGGCGAGGACCCCTTCGGCGAGTACCTCCACCAGGCGCTGCGCGACTTCGGCGTGGACGACCGCTGGGTCACCCCGGTCCCGGGCCTCGCGACCCCCATCACCTTCTGCGAGGTCTTCCCGCCGGACGACTTCCCGCTGTACTTCTACCGCCGCCCGAAGGCCCCGGACCTGGAGATCGACGCGCACGAGCTGGACCTCGACGCCATCGCCGGGACCCGCATCTTCTGGGTGACCGGCACGGGCCTGAGCGAGGAGCCCAGCCGTACGGCGACGCTCGCCGCCCTCGCCCACCGGGCCAAGGCCGGGACGACGGTCTTCGACCTCGACTGGCGGCCCATGTTCTGGAGCGACCCGGCCGAGGCCCGCCCGTTCTACGAGGAGGCTCTGCGGCACACCACCGTCGCGGTCGGCAACCTCGACGAGGTCGAGGTCGCCACCGGAGTCCGCGAACCGCACGCCGCCGCTCGCGCGCTCCTCGACGCAGGGGTCGAACTCGCGGTCGTCAAGCAGGGCCCCAAGGGCGTCCTCGCGGTCAACAGCAAGGGCGACTCCGCCGAGGTCCCGCCGCTGCCCGTCGAGGTCCTGAACGGCCTCGGCGCCGGTGACGCCTTCGGCGGCTCCCTCTGCCACGGCCTGCTCGAGGGCTGGGGCCTGGAGAAGATCATGCGGCACGCCAACGCCGCCGGGGCCATCGTCGCCTCCCGCCTGGAGTGCTCGTCCGCCATGCCCACGGCGGACGAGATCGAGGCGGCGGTCGCGGCGGGAGCGGTCCTGTGAACATCGACGTCTCCGCCCTCGTCCGCACCCGGGTCCACCACCCGGAGGCCATCGCCGAGGCCGCCGCCCGGCGTGTGAGGCGCCCCCTGATCGGTGACAGCGGCCGCCTGATGATCGTCGCCGCCGACCACCCGGCCCGCGGCGCCCTCTCCGTCGGCGACCGCAAGCTCGCCATGGCCAACCGCGCCGACCTCCTCGAACGGCTGTGCCTGGCGCTGTCCCGGCCCGGTGTGGACGGTGTCCTCGCGACCGCCGACATCCTCGACGACCTGCTCCTGCTCGGCGCCCTCGACGGCAAGGTCGTCATGGGCTCCATGAACCGGGGCGGCCTCGCGGGCGCCAGCTTCGAACTGGACGACCGCTTCACCGGCCACCGCCCCGAGGACATGCGGCGCCTCGGCTTCGACGCCGGCAAGCTCCTGCTGCGCGTCGACTACGACGACCCGGGCTCCCTCACCACCCTGGAGTCCACCGCCCGTGCCGTGGACGCCATGGCCGAGCGAAGGCTCCCCGTCTTCGTCGAGCCGTTCATCAGCCGCCGCGACCCCGACACCGGCAAGGTCAGGAACGACCTGAGCGCCGACGCCGTCACCAGGTCGATCGCCATAGCCGCCGGGCTCGGCGGCACCTCGGCGTACACCTGGCTGAAGGTGCCCGTCACCGACAACCCCGACGACATGGCCCGCGTGATGGAGACCTCCACACTGCCCGCCGTCCTGCTCGGCGGCGACGTCGGCGAGGACCAGGACGGCGCGTACGAGAAGTGGCGGGGCGCGCTGCAACTGCCCACCGTGCAGGGCCTGGTGGTCGGCCGCTCGTTGCTCTACCCGGCGGACGACGACGTGACCGCCGCCGTGGACACCGCCGTAGGACTGTTGTGAGGGCCGCATGACACAGAAGACCGAGCTGTACGTACCCAAGGGCGCGACCGCGAACGCCCGGTACACCGTCGACATCGACCCGAAGCGGGCCGGCTGGACCCACAGCAGCCTGCGCGTCGTGGAGTTGGGGCCGGACGGGACGCACTCGTTCACGACCGGGGACAGCGAGTGGATCGTGCTGTCCCTGGGCGGCGGTTGTACGGTGCGCGTGTCGGAGGAACCGGGCAATTCAGACGGTGGCGGTGTCACCGAGTTCGAAATCCTGGGCAGGGAGAGCGTGTTCGCCGGAGTCTCCGACTTCGTGTACGCGCCCCGCGACGCCCGGGTACAGATCGCCTCCGGCGCGGGAGGCCGCTTCGCTTTGGCAGGAGCGAAGTGCGAGCGACGACTCCCCGCTCGTTACGGCCCCGCGCCGGAGGTCCCCGTGGAGGACCGGGGCAGCGGCACCTGCGCCCGCCAGGTACGCAACTTCGCCTCCGCGGACGCCTTCGAGTGCGACAAGCTGATCACCGTCGAGGTCATCACCCCCGGCGGCAACTGGTCCTCGTACCCGCCGCACAAGCACGACGAGAACCGCCCCGGCGAGGAGACCGAACTCGAGGAGATCTACTACTTCGAGATCGACGGCCCGAACGGCTTCGGCTACCAGCGCGTGTCCCCCTCCCGCGAGGGCGGCTCCGAAGTGCTCGCCGAGGTCCGTTCCGGGGACGCGGTCCTCGTGCCCGACGGCTGGCACGGCCCGTCCATCGCGCAGCCCGGCCACAGCATGTACTACCTGAACGTCATGGCCGGTCCGGGCCCCGAGCGGCAGTGGCGGATCTGCTTCCACCCCGATCACACGGAGGGGTACCGATGAGCACGACGATCCCGTCGACGACGCGGCTCACCGTCGCCCAGGCCCTCGTCCGCTTCCTGTCCGCCCAGTACACCGAGCGCGACGGCGAGCGGCGGCGGCTGATCGGCGCCACCTGGGGCATCTTCGGCCACGGCAACGTCGCCGGCCTCGGCCAGGCGCTGGTCGAGTACGCGGACGACATGCCCTACCTCCAGGGCCGCAACGAGCAGGCGATGGTCCACGCCGCCGTCGGCTACGCCCGGCAGTCGAACCGGCTGTCCACGCACGCCGTGACGACGTCCATCGGCCCCGGCGCCACCAACCTGGTCACCGGCGCCGCCCTCGCCACCATCAACCACCTCCCGGTGCTGCTGCTGCCCGGTGACATCTTCGCCACGCGGCCGGCGGACCCGGTCCTCCAGCAGCTCGAAGTGCCGTACGCGGGCGACATCAGCGTCAACGACACGCTGCGCCCGGTGTCGCGGTACTTCGACCGGGTCACCCGCCCCGAGGCGCTGATCCCGGCCGCGCTCCAGGCGATGCGCGTCCTGACCGACCCCGTGGAGACGGGGGCCGTGACCCTCGCCCTGCCGCAGGACGTGCAGGCGGAGGCGTACGACTGGCCGGTGGAGTTCTTCGCCGAGCGGACCTGGAACGTGCGCCGCCCGGCGGCCGACGTCGCCGAACTGGCCGCCGCGATCACCGCGATCCGTGAGGCGCGTCGCCCCCTGATCGTCGCCGGCGGCGGTGTCCACCACGCCCGCGCCGAGGAGACGCTCGCCGAACTGGCCGCCGCCACCGGCATCCCCGTGGCGTCCACCCAGGCCGGCAAGGGCTCCCTGCGCTTCGACCACCCGCAGGACGTGGGCGGCATCGGCCACACCGGCACCGCGACCGCGAACGAACTCGCCCGCACCGCCGACCTGGTCATCGGAGTCGGCACCCGCTACACCGACTTCACCACGGCCTCGAACACCCTCTTCGCCGCCGACGGTGTCCGCTTCCTCAACCTCAACATCGCGCCCTACGACGGCCACAAGCTCTCCGCACTGCCGCTGATCGCGGACGCGCGGGCGGGCCTGGAGGCGCTCAGCGAGGCCCTGGAACTGCACGGGCACCGGGTCGCGGACGACTACGTCGCCGAGTACGCGCAGGACAAGCAGCGCTGGGAGCACCGCGTCGACGCCTGCTACGAGGCCGACGAGCCGGACACCCGGCCCACCCAGGCACAGGTGCTCGGCCTCCTCGACGAGATCGCCGACGAGAGCGACATCCTCATCAACGCGGCCGGTTCCCTCCCCGGTGACCTGCACAAACTGTGGCGGACCCGGTCCCGGGACCAGTACCACCTGGAGTACGGCTACTCCTGCATGGGCTACGAGATACCGGCCGCCATCGGCGTCCGGCTGGCCGCTCCCGGGCGCCCGGTGTGGGCGCTGGTCGGCGACGGCACGTATCTGATGATGCCGACCGAGATCGTCACCGCCGTCCAGGAGAACGTCCCGATCAAGGTGCTGCTCGTGCAGAACCACGGATACGCCTCCATCGGCGGCCTCTCCGAGTCGGTGGGCGGGGAGCGGTTCGGTACCGCGTACCGCCACCGCGACCCCGACGACGGCACGTTCACGGGCGCCCCGCTGCCGGTGGATCTCGCCGCCAACGCGGCCAGTCTCGGCATGCGCGTCCTGCGCGCCAAGACGGTCCGCGACCTGCGCGCCGCCCTCGCCGAGGCGCGGGCGGCCGACACTCCCACTTGTGTCTACGTGGAGACCCAAACGGCAGACACAGTGTCGGGCCCGCCCCCCGCGCAGGCCTGGTGGGATGTACCTGTGGCCGAGACCGCGACCCGCGCGTCGGCGGTCAAGGCACGCGAGCAGTACGACCGGCACGTCTCAACCCGACGCCGCCATCTGTGAGAAGGAGTTTCTCGGCATGACGAAGATCGTCAACCACTGGATCGGCGGCAAGACCGTCGAAGGCGCGTCGGGTACGTTCGGGCCGGTCACGGACCCGGCGACCGGCGCGGTCACCACCAAGGTCGCCTTCGCGACCGTCGACGAGGTCGACGCGGCGGTCCGCACCGCCAAGGAGGCCTTCGTGACCTGGGGCCAGTCCTCTCTGGCCCAGCGCACCTCGATCCTGTTCAAGTTCCGCGCGCTGCTCGACGCCAACCGCGACGCGATCGCGGAGCTGATCACCGCCGAGCACGGCAAGGTGCACTCGGACGCGCTCGGCGAGGTCGCGCGCGGCCTGGAGATCGTCGAGCTGGCCTGCGGCATCAACGTGCAGCTGAAGGGCGAGCTGTCCACGCAGGTCGCCAGCCGCGTGGACGTCTCCTCCATCCGCCAGCCGCTGGGCGTCGTCGCGGGCATCACGCCGTTCAACTTCCCGGCGATGGTCCCGATGTGGATGTTCCCGATGGCCATCGCGACCGGCAACACCTTCGTGCTGAAGCCGTCCGAGAAGGACCCCTCGGCCTCCGTCAAGATCGCCGAACTCCTCTCCGAGGCCGGTCTGCCCGACGGCGTCTTCAACGTCGTCCACGGCGACAAGGTGGCCGTCGACCGCCTCCTCGAGCACCCGGACGTCAAGGCCGTCTCCTTCGTCGGCTCGACCCCGATCGCCCGCTACATCCACACCACGGCCTCGGCGAACGGCAAACGCGTCCAGGCCCTCGGCGGCGCCAAGAACCACATGCTGGTCCTCCCGGACGCGGACCTGGACGCGGCGGCCGACGCCGCGGTCTCGGCGGCCTACGGCTCGGCGGGCGAACGCTGCATGGCGATCTCCGCGGTCGTGGCGGTCGGCGCGATCGGCGACGAACTCGTGGAGAAGATCCGCGAGCGCGCCGAGAAGATCAAGATCGGCCCCGGCAACGACCCGACGTCCGAGATGGGCCCGCTGATCACGGCGGTCCACCGCGACAAGGTCGCTTCCTACGTCACGGGCGCGGCGGCCGAGGGCTGCGAGGTCGTCCTCGACGGCACGGGCTTCACGGTCGACGGCCACGAGGACGGCCACTGGATCGGCATCTCGCTCCTCGACAAGGTCCCCACCTCCGCGAAGGCGTACCAGGACGAGATCTTCGGCCCGGTGCTGACCGTGCTGCGCGTCGACACCTACGACGAGGGCATCGCCCTCATCAACGCCTCCCCGTTCGGCAACGGCACCGCGATCTTCACCCGCGACGGCGGCGCCGCCCGGCGCTTCCAGCTGGAGGTCGAGGCCGGCATGGTCGGCGTCAACGTCCCGATCCCGGTCCCCGTCGGCTACCACAGCTTCGGCGGCTGGAAGGACTCCCTCTTCGGAGACCACCACATCTACGGCAACGACGGCACCCACTTCTACACCCGGGGCAAGGTCGTCACCACCCGCTGGCCCGACCCGGCCGACGCCCCCACGGGCGTGGACCTGGGCTTCCCGCGCAACCACTGAGACCACGCTGCGCATGCCCGCTGACCTGCACCCTCTTGGTCAGCGGGCATCGCCGGTCCGCTCAGGCTCCGCACCAGTGGTACAGGGCCGAGCCACCCGAGGGCATCGAGGAGGACGACGAGCTGTGATCGGCGGCGCAGCGGTACGCGGCCGTCGAGCAGGAGCGGTGTGCGTCCGAGGCCAGGGCGGACCGGGCCGCACGGAGTGGCGCGCTGCGGCCGTCAGGAACCCATCGCGACTCGGTCGGACTCGCTGCCAAGAACGCAGAATTCGTTGCCTTCGGGGTCGGCCAGGACTGCCCAGCCAGAGCCATCGGGCTTCCGGTGATCGGTGACAAAGGTGGCACCGAGGCCGAGCAGCCGTTCCAGCTCCTGTTCACGCGATGTCTCAGGGCGCAGACACAGATGGACCCGGTTCTTGATCCCCTTGGACTCGGGCACCTGATTGAAGTGCAGTACCGGGCCCTCCGCCAGCAGCACCTGAGTCTCCCGGTCACCCGGTCTGTCCTCCGGGTGCAGCGGACGGCCAGTCACTCTGCTCCAGAACCGGGCCAGCTCGTAGGGATCCGCACAGTCGATCGCGACGTTCTGCAACACCGAAACCATGCGCGCGAGCCTTCCTCACTCCCCCTCCGGACGCCACCGAGTTGCGCACAGCCTTCGCGCACACAGCAGCCACTTCGATACACGCTCCGTCACTATGTGCCGTGTGCGTCCCTACCGAGCGGCGTAGGGGGCGGCGGTGGTTGCTCGACGGTGTGGGGCAATGACGGGACGCTGCAATTCGAGGCGCAGCGACTCTGTCCGGCCCACCGACACTCCCGCCACCCCGTTTCCGGCGGCGAGGCCCGACTTATCAGGTTGCTGTCAGGCCCCCTCCCCACCCCGGTATACCGCACCCGCTGTATACCGAATTCCCCCCGTACGACCGTGGGATGTCCCACCCCTCCCCCCTGAGGGGGCCGAGACACCCCACCACACCCCCGTACCGTTGACGCATGGATCTTCGACTGACCGGCCCGCGCCTGCGCGGAGCGCTCCGGCGGAGGCCGCGTCGCGCTCTCGCCGCCGCGGCCGCCGTCGTCGTGCTCGCGGGCGCCGGCACCTGGACGGCCGCCGCCTCGGACGAGGCGGCGCCGGTGAAGCGCACCGACCGGGCCGTGGACACGGCCGAGGGCGTACGCATCGACACCTCGTACTTCACCTCCGGCGGTGACGGCCGCCGCCCGGCCGTCCTGCTCGGCCACGGCTTCGGCGGGAGCAAGAACGACGTCCGCGAGCAGGCCGAGGCCCTCGCCCGCGACGGCTACGCGGTGCTGACCTGGTCCGCACGCGGCTTCGGCAAGTCGACCGGCAGGATCGGGCTGAACGACCCGAAGGGCGAGGTCGCCGACGTCTCCAAGCTGATCGACTGGCTCGCACAGCGCCCCGAGGTACAGCTCGACACGAAGGGCGACCCGCGCCTGGGCATCGCCGGTGCCTCGTACGGCGGGGCGATCGCGCTGCTGGCCGCCGGGTACGACGACCGGGTCGACGCCATCGCGCCCGCGATCACGTACTGGAACCTGGCGGACGCCCTGTTCCCGAACGGCGTCTTCAAGAAGCTGTGGGCCGGCCTCTTCGTCAACACCGGCGGCGGCTGCGAGAAGTTCGAGACGCGGCTCTGCGAGATGTACCAGCGGGTCGCCGAGTCGGGGCGGCCCGACGCGGAGGCCGTGAAGCTGCTCGCCGCGCGCAGCCCCGAGGCCGTCGGCGACCGCATCAAGGTGCCCACCCTGCTGATGCAGGGCCAGACCGACTCCCTCTTCCCGCTCGGCCAGGCCGACGCCGCCGCCAAGGCGATCAAGGCCAACGGCGCTCCCGTGGACGTCGACTGGATCTCCGGCGGCCATGACGGCGGCGACATGGAGACCAGCCGGGTCCAGGCCCGGACGCGGGCCTGGTTCGACCGCTACCTGAAGGACGACAAGGGCGCCGACACCGGCTCCGCGTTCCGCGTCACCCGCACCCTCGGCACCGGCTCCGGCGACGGCGAGCCCCGTCTCGCCGGTACGACCGACGACACCTACCCGGGCCTGGAGGGCGACCTCACGAAGATCGCCCTCGCCGGACGCGAGCAGACCTTCGAGAACCCGGCCGGCGCCAACCCGCCCGCCATCTCCGCCCTGCCCGGCCTCGGCGCCGGCGGTGGCCTGGCCCAGCTGTCCTCGCTCGGCGTCGGCATCTCCCTCGACTTCCCCGGCCAGTTCGCCGCGTTCCAGTCGAAGCCGGTCGCCGACGACCTGCAGATCACCGGCTCGCCCACGGCCACGGTCCATGTGAAGTCGACCAGCGAGGACGCCGTCCTCTTCGCCAAGGTGTACGACGTCGGCCCGGACGGCAGGTCCCAGGTCCTCCCGTCCCAGCTGGTCGAGCCGCTGCGCGTCGAGGGTGCCAAGGCCGGCAAGGACGTGAAGCTCACCCTTCCCGCCATCGACCACGAACTCGACGACGGCCACCGCCTCCGCCTGGTCCTCGCCTCCACCGACCTCGGCTACGCCTCCCCGACGACCCCGGCGACGTACACCGTCTCCCTCAAGGGCGGCCTGGAGGTGCCCACGCCCCTCGGCGGGGCCGACCGCACGGACATCCTGCCCGCCTGGGTCTGGTACCTGCCGGTCGCCGGCGCCGTGATCGCGGCCGTCCTCCTCGTCACCGGACGCCGCCGGACCGTCACCCCGGCCCCCGACCCGGCGCTCGCCGAGGTCCCGTTGCAGATCACCGACCTGAGCAAGAAGTACAGGAACGGCGACCGGTACAGCGTCCGCGACCTCTCCATCCGCGTCGAGAAGGGCCAGGTCCTCGGCCTGCTCGGGCCGAACGGCGCCGGCAAGACGACGACCCTGCGCATGCTGATGGGCCTGATCCAGCCGGACGGCGGCCAGATCCGCGTCTTCGGCCACGCGATCGTGCCGGGCGCCCCGGTGCTCTCCCGCGTCGGCGCCTTCGTCGAGGGCGCGGGCTTCCTCCCGCACCTGTCCGGCCGCGAGAACCTGGAGCTGTACTGGGCCGCCACCGGACGTCCCACCGAGGACGCGCACCTCGACGAGGCCCTGGAGATCGCCGGCCTCGGCGACGCCCTGGCCCGCGCGGTCCGCACCTACTCCCAGGGCATGCGCCAGCGCCTGGCCATCGCCCAGGCCATGCTGGGCCTGCCCGACCTGCTGATCCTCGACGAACCGACGAACGGACTCGACCCGCCGCAGATCCGTGAGATGCGCGAGGTCATGATCCGGTACGCGGCGGCCGGCCGTACCGTCATCGTCTCCAGCCACCTGCTGGCCGAGGTCGAGCAGACCTGTACGCATCTGGTCGTCATGGACCACGGGCAGCTCGTCCAGGCGGGCCCCGTGAGCGAGATCGTCGGCTCCGGCGACACGCTGCTGGTCGGCACCTCCGAGCCCGTGGACGAACCACTCGTCGAGAAGATCGCCGCACTGCCGGGCGTCGGCTCGGCCGTCCGCGCCGACGACGGCCTGGTGGTCCGCCTCGCCGCCGACGGCAGCGCCCGGCGCCTGGTCGCCGAACTCGTCCGGCTGGAGGTCCCCGTGGAGTCGGTCGGCCCCCACCGCCGCCTCGAAGACGCCTTCCTCACCCTGATCGGAGAGTCCGCATGAGCACGCTGGCCGAGCGTGCCGAGCACGCAAGCCCCGGGTCCGCCGGGCCCGTGGAGGTCGCCGACGGCTACCGCGCGGGCCGCACCCTGCCCCTCGGCGTCGAACTGGTCCGGCAGCTGAAGCGCCGCCGCACCATGGTCATGTTCGGCATCCTGGTCGCCCTGCCGCTCGTGCTGCTGATCGCCTTCCAGGTCGGCGGCACCCCCGGCGAGGGCAACAACCGGGTCAACCTGATGGACACGGCCACCGCGTCCGGCGCGAACTTCGCCGCGGTGAACCTGTTCGCCGCCGCGGGCTTCCTGCTCGTCATCCCGGTCGCGCTGTTCTGCGGCGACACGGTCGCCTCGGAGGCCAGCTGGTCCTCCCTGCGCTACCTCCTCGCCGCACCCGTGCCGCGCGCCCGGCTGCTGTGGTCCAAGCTGGTCGTGGGCCTCACCCTCAGCCTGGCGGCGATGGTGCTGCTGCCGGTCGTCGCACTCGCCGTCGGCACGGCGGCCTACGGCTGGGGCCCGCTGGAACTGCCCACCGGCGGTGAACTCGCCACCGGCACGGCCGCCCAGGCGCTGCTGATCACGGTCGGGTACATCTTCGTGTCCCAACTGGTGACCGCGGCCCTGGCGTTCTGGCTCTCCACTCGCACGGACGCCCCGCTCGGCGCGGTCGGCGGCGCCGTCGGCCTCACCATCGTCGGCAATGTGCTCGACTCGGTGACCGCCCTCGGCGACTGGCGCGACTTCCTGCCGGCGCACTGGCAGTACGCCTGGCTGGACGTCGTCCGCCCGCAGCCCGAGTACACCGACATGATCCAGGGCGTCTCGGTCTCGGTAACGTACGCGCTGGTGCTGTTCGCGCTGGCCTTCCGCGGTTTCGGCCGCAAGGACGTCGTCTCCTAGGTCACCGGAGGATCACCCACCGGTCTCGGCGGGCGTCCGTCGTGGCCGCTTCGAGACGCATCCGCAACACCCCGTGGCGCACATCCGGGCCCCCCGCGCCGTCACAGTCACAACAGTCGCCCGCGAGCAACCCGCGGCAGGGCGACGGACGACGTGGCGAGGGGGCCCGGATGCACACGTATCGCAGGAGCACGCCGACGACCAGGAGGACGGGGCCGAGGCGGACGGCGGGGCGGCGGGCGAGCACCGCGCTCGTCGCCCTGGGCACCGCCTGCGCCCTGCTCCTCACCGGCTGCGGCGACAGTGGTGACGGGGGCGACTCCTCCTCGTACGACCGGGGAGGGAGCGGCGGAAAGGCGGACGGCTTCCCGGCCCCCGCGCCCGACGGCCCCGACTCCGGCGAACAGCGCGGCGAACGACAGGACGACGGCTCCGGCGACTTCGCCCCGTCCCCCGACCACCTCTCCACCTTCGCCCTCGACGTCGACACCGCCTCCTACGGCTACGCCCGCCGCACCCTGGACGAGGGCAGCCTGCCCGACCCGGCGACGGTCCGCCCGGAGGAGTTCGTCAACAGCTTCCGCCAGGACTACGAACGCCCCGACGGCGACGGCTTCTCGGTGACCGTCGACGGCGCCCGCACCGGCGCCGGGAACTGGTCCCTGATCCGTGTCGGCCTCGCCACCCGGGCCGCCGGGGGCGACCGTGAACGCCCGCCCGCCGCCCTCACCTTCGTCATCGACGTCTCCGGCTCCATGTCGGAACCGGGCCGCCTCGACCTCGCCCAGGACGCGCTGCGCACGATGACGAAACGGCTGCGCGACGACGACTCCGTGGCCGTCGTGACCTTCAGCGACGAGGCCGAGACCGTCCTGCCGATGACCCGCCTCGACGGAAACCGGGGCGAGATCCGTGAGGCGGTCGACAGCCTGGAGCCCACCGACTCCACCAACCTCGCGGCGGGCGTCGAGACCGGCTACGAGACCGCCGTCGAGGGCCTGCGCGAGGGGGCGACGAACCGGGTCGTCCTCCTCTCCGACGCCCTCGCCAACACCGGCTCCACCGACGCCGACACCATCCTCGAACGCATCGCGGGCGAACGCCGCGAGCACGGCATCACCCTCTTCGGCGTGGGCGTCGGCAGCGACTACGGCGACGCGCTCATGGAGCAACTCGCCGACCGGGGTGACGGCCACACCACCTACGTCTCCACCGAGGAGGAGGCGGAGAAGGTCTTCTGCGAGGAACTCCCGCGCCACGTCGACCTCACCGCCCGCGACGCCAAGGCCCAGGTCTCCTTCGACCCGACGACGGTCCAGGAGTTCCGTCTGATCGGCTACGAGAACCGGCGGGTCGCCGACGAGGACTTCCGCGACGACCGTGTCGACGGCGGCGAGATCGGCCCCGGCCACACCGTCACCGCCCTCTACGCCGTCCGCACCAGGAGCGGCACCGGCGGCCATCTCGCCACCGCCACCGTCCGCTGGCTGGACCCCGACACCCGCACCCCGCACGAGGAGTCGGCCGGCCTGGAGGCGTCGGCCCTCCACGGGAACCTGTGGTCAAGCTCCCCGTACGGCCTCCGGGTGGCCGCCACGGCCGCCTATTTCGCCGACTTCCTGCGCCGGCAGGACGACGGCCGGCCCGGCATCCCGGGCCGCCCGGCCCTGCGCGAGCTCTCCTCCCGTGCCGACGCCCTGGCCAGGGACCGCGAGGACGAGGACCTCCACGCCCTCGCCGAGGCGATCGGGGAGGCGGAGGTGTTGATGGGTTAGGGCCCTTCTGGCGGATCTCCGACGCCGCGGAGATCCGCCAGAAGGGTCCTAGGTGTTCTGTCCCGGGAGGTTGTGGACGGGTGAGCCAGGTCTCGGCTGAGGGATCTTGAACAGGTGAGGGCCTTCCGGTTCGGTGTGGATTGCGACGTCTACACCTGACCGAAAGGCCCTCGTGCCCCACCGTAATGCACCCCTGACCGAGGCCGAACGACGCGACGCCTTCCCCGGCTGGCTGCACACCTACAATCACCACCGCGGACACACCGCGCTCAAGGGCCAACCACCCGCCAGCCGCGCCCCAACCTCACAGGGCAATACAGCTAGGGCTTCGGCGCACAGACCGAGGGCAACGCCCGCTCCAGCCCCTGTCCGTGCAGCCTGTCCAGCCGGTGGCCGATCGCGGACCACAGCGCCGCCACCCGCAGCCGGGGCCCGCACGACGCCCCGGCCCGCAGCGACTCCGTCTCCTGGAGGGCGCTCAGCAGCTGGGTGGTGATCCGGTCGAGCACCGGCCGGACCTCCTTCACCAGGTCGGGCCGCTCGGTGGGCCGCTCCTCGGGGTGCGCGTCCCAGCGGGCGTAAAGACCGCGCTGCACCAGCTTGTTGGCCTCGATCTGGTCCCGGAACACGGCGGTGACGGCATCCGGGTCGAGGCCGAGCCCGACCGCCCGCGCCGCCACGTCGTCCAGGATCGCCTTCTCCCGCACGGGATCGTCGATCGGCGTGGTCGTCCCGTACTTCGCCGCCGCGACCTTGTCCGCGACGAGCAGCCGCTCGGCGAACAGATCGGTCAGGGCGGTGAGCGACCGGGCACCGGGAGCCGTACGAGAAGGAGCGGCGGACGACGCGGCGGCGACCGGCGAAGCACCGTGCGGAGCCAGGGCGGACGCGGAGCCGGCGGAGAGGCAGACGGAGAGGGAGGCGACTGCGGAGATCAGGGTGAGGCCGAAGCGGTGGGGGCGCATGATCCACACCTATCACGCGCCCCCTCTCGACCCTCGCAGTCATACCGAAGCATTGATATTTCCTTACGTACCGGTAAGTTGACTCGCCGGTAACGTGATTCATGGGGCCTCGGGGAGTGGTGATGGGCGTACGCGGTGAATTGAACCGGGCGAAACAGCGCGGCGGCCTGACCGACCGCGCGAAGACCGAGGTCGTCAGGGACGCGCGGGGTGTCGTCCGCGAGGCGCGCACGCCCGCCCTCGCGCCCCGCCCGGCCGGCGGCAGCATCGCCGACCTGCCCTTCGTCAACGCCACCGAGGCACCCGACGTGGTGGTCCTGCGCCGCGCCGACCGGCACGGCACCTACCGTCCGGTGACCGCCGCCGCCTTCGCCCGCGAGGTGACCGAGACGGCCAAGGGGCTGATCGCCGCCGGCCTCGAACCGGGCGGCCGCGTCGCGGTGATGTCCCGCACCCGCTACGAGTGGACGGTCCTCGACTTCGCCGTCTGGGCGGCGGGCGGCCAGTCCGTCCCCGTCTACGCCACGTCCTCGCCCGAGCAGATCGAGTGGATCGTCCGCGACTCCGGCTCCCGCTTCGTGGTCGCGGAGAGCGCCGAGAACGCGGAGGCCGTCGCCACCGCCACCGCCGGCCACTCCCAGCCCCCGCACGTCTGGCAGATCGACCGGGAGGCCCTCGCCCACCTCGCCGACCTGGGCCGGGGCGTCCCCGACGACGAGGTCACCAAGCGCCGCGCCGCCCTCACCCCGGACACGGCCGCGACCATCTGCTACACCTCCGGCACCACCGGCCGCCCCAAGGGCTGCGTCCTCACCCACGCCAACCTCCACGCGGAGGCCGCCAACACGGTCGAACTCCTCCACCCGATCTTCAAGGAGATCACCGGCCAGGCCGCCTCCACGCTCCTCTTCCTCCCCCTGGCCCACATCCTCGGCCGCGCGATCCAGATCGCCTGTCTGATGGCCCGTATCGAGATCGGCCACTGCCCCAGCATCAAGCCCGACGAACTGCGCCCCGCCCTGCGCAGGTTCCGCCCCACCTTCCTCGTCGGCGTCCCGTACCTCTTCGAGCGCATCCACGCCACCGGCCGCGCCACCGCCGAACGCATAGGCCGCGGCGCCTCCTTCGACCGCGCCCACCGCGTCGGCGTGCGCTTCGCCCGGGCCCACCTGGACAAGTTCCTGGACCGGGGCCCCGGTCCGACAGCCGGCCTGTACGCCGCCTGGGCCCTGTACGACCTGCTGGTCTACCGCCGCATCCGCAGGGAACTGGGCGGCCGGATGCGCTACGCCATCAGCGGCGGCTCCCCGCTCGACCGCGACCTCAACCTCTTCCTCTACGCCGCCGGGGTCATCGTCTACGAGGGCTACGGCCTCACCGAGACCACCGCGGCCGCCACCATCGTCCCGCCCCTGCAGCCCCGCCCCGGCACCGTCGGCAGGCCCGTCCCCGGCACCGCCGTGCGGATCGCCGACGACGGGGAGGTCCTCATCAAGGGCGGCATCGTCTTCCGCACCT
The DNA here is from genome assembly GCF_042802995.1 of Streptomyces sp. NPDC057438. Lineage (NCBI taxonomy): Bacteria > Bacillati > Actinomycetota > Actinomycetes > Kitasatosporales > Streptomycetaceae > Streptomyces > Streptomyces sp. NPDC057438. The sequence continues at coordinate 24,597 of NZ_JBHVDD010000018.1, read as the reverse complement.
ACTGGAACAACCCGGTCGCCACCGACGCCGCCCTCGCCGACGACTGGTTCGCCACCGGCGACATCGGCGCGCTGGACGAGGACGGCTACCTGACCATCACCGGCCGCAAGAAGGACATCCTCGTCACCTCCGGCGGCAAGAACGTTTCCCCGGCCGTCCTGGAGGACCGGCTGCGCAGCCGCCCCCCGGTCGGCCAGTGCATCGTCGTCGGCGACAACCGCCCCTTCGTCGCCGCCCTCATCACCCTCGACCCCGAGGACGTCTCCCACTGGCTGCACGTGCGCGGCATGTCCCCGGACACCCCGCTCTCCGAGATCGTCGCCGACCCCCGGATGCGCGCCGACGTCCAGCAGGCCGTCGACCACGCCAACCAGGCCGTCTCCCGCGCCGAGTCCATTCGCGAGTTCAAGGTGGTGGAAGGCGAGTTCACCGAGGAGAACGGCCTGCTCACCCCCTCGATGAAGATCAAACGCCACGCCGTCACGGCGGCGTACGCGGCGGCGATCGAGTCGCTGTACGCGAAGAAGTGACCCGTGTCCCGGCTCGTGCCGGGGCACGGCGAAGCGGGCCGCCGATGAATCGGCGACCCGCTTCGGTGTGTCCGGTGGGGTGTCAGTGGTGCTTCGCGCCGTTGCCGCCGCCGTTGCCGTTCCCGTTGCCGTTGTCGGACAGGATCGGGATGTCGGACAGGATGTGCGACAGCGGCTCGTCGCCCTTGGCCTGGGTGGAGTTCTCGGTGCACTGCTGGTTCTGCGGCGCCGACAGGATCGGGATGTCCTGGAGGGCGACTCCGACGGCGCCGATGCCGCCGACGTTGAGCTTGGCCGGCAGGCCGATGCAGGGCTTGTTGAGCGAGCCCTGGACCAGCGAGAGCTGCGGGCTCATGTCGCCCTTGGTCACGGAGTTGCCGAACGCCTGGCTGGCACCGTTGCCACTGAACGACGTGGTCCCGCCGTCGTCGGCGAGGGCCTGGGGCGCGACGCCGGCCGCGAGGCCGGTGATGGAGGCGGCAACGGCCGCGGTAGCCCACAGCTTCTTCATGTTCGATCCCTTTCGGAAAGCGGACTCCGTTGCGGAGTTGCGCCCTGATCAACAGGACATCCGGCCAACGGTTGCGCCTATTGCCCCGATTGGCGCAGTAAGCGGCTTATCGTGACGCTCTGGTGGCGCGGTGGGCCGCCGAGCGGTCGGCGGCCCACCCGCACGGTCGTGGTGTCAGTGCTTCTTCGCGGTGTTCCCGTTGTTGTTGTTGCCGTTGCCGTTGTCCGAGAGGATCGGGATGTCCGACAGCAGGTGGGACAGCGGCTCGTCGCCCTTGGCCTGGGTGGAGTTCTCGGTGCACTGCTGGTTCTGCGGCGCGGACAGGATCGGGATGTCCTGGAGGGCGATTCCGGCGGCGCCGATGCCGCCGACGTTGAGCTTGGCCGGCAGGGCGATACAGGGCTTGTTGAACGAGCCCTGGATCAGTGCCATCTGCGGGCTCATGTTGCCGTACGTCGCCGAGTTTCCGTACACCTGGTGGGCGTCGTTCCCGCTGAAGGTCGTGGTGCCGCCGTCGTCGGCGAGGGCCTGGGGCGCCGTGGCGGCCGAGGCTCCGACGACGGAGGCGGCGATCGTCGCTGCGGCCATGAACTTCTTGATCACTTGCGATTCCCTTCTGGAAGAACCCCGTTCCACCGGAGCGCCATGGACAACTCCCCCCGGACTTTCCGGTTGCTCTGATTCACTCCGTCGGCCCACGCGAGGGAGTGAATGAGGGGGCGCGCGAAGCGTTTTCGATCCCCGGGAATTCCCGTCATGAGCGGGCCGAACGGGTGATGTGCCGAAACCGCCGCAGGTGTCCGGCCGTTGCTGCCAGAGCATGGACCCGCGGGTCCGCCAGGAAAGGAATGCGAAATGCTCAAGAAGGCAATGGCCACAGTCGCGGTCGCCGCTTCCCTCACCGGCCTCGCGGCCGCCACCGCCACCCAGGCGATCGCCGACGACGGCGGGACCACGTCCTTCAGTGGCAACGGTGCCAGCCAGGCGTTCGGCAACTCCGTGACCAAGGGCGACATGAGCCCGCAGCTCTCGCTGGTCCAGGGCTCGCTCAACAAGCCCTGCATCGGCCTGCCGCTCAAGGCCAACGTCGGCGGCATCGGGGCCCTGGGCGTGGCCGCCCAGGACATCCCGATCCTGTCGGCCCCGCAGAACCAGCAGTGCACCGAGAACTCCACCCAGGCCAAGGGTGACGAGCCGCTGTCGCACATCCTGTCCGACATCCCGATCCTCTCGGACAACGGCAACGGCAACAACAACGGCTGACCGCCGGACCGAAACGCGGCCCGGGCCGCCCGCACGGTACGTGCGGGCGACCCGGGCTTGTCGTCGTTCGCCGCATGGGCCGATCGGGTGCCGTCGATAAGACTGTTCGACAATATTGCGGGGCGATCGGGTGAATTACCCTACCCCCCGCGTTCCTCAGTTTCCTCCGGTGTCTATTCCTCGTTCGCAGACTGCGGGTCATGATGCGAGCCGTTCATGCTGTGCTCGCTCGGTTTCGGCCGTCAATTGAGGCATGACCGCAGAGAAGGGAAATGACGTGAAGCTCAAGAAGAGCGCTGCTGTCGTCGCGGGCGTGTTCATGGCCGTGGGTCTGGCCACCCCGGCCGTCGCGGACGCGGAGGCCCACGGCGCGGCCATCGGCTCCCCTGGTGTCCTCTCGGGCAACGTGGTGCAGGTTCCGATCCACATCCCCATCAACGTGTGCGGCAACACCATCAGCGTCATCGGGCTGCTCAACCCGGCAGCCGGAAACATCTGCGTCAACGACTGACGTCGTAGCGCATCGCAGCAGCCGTTCGGCTGTGCCTCAGCCGGTCTTGGAGTGTTCGCAACGGCTCCAGGACCGGCTTTTCCCACTTCTTCGAGCAGGAAGAAAGAGATGCGACAGGACCTGCGCAAGAGAATGGTCGTGGCCGCAGCGGCGACGGGACTGCTGTCCCTCTACGGCACGCCGGTGCTCGCGGACACGGGCGCGCACGGCGCCGCCTCGAACTCGCCCGGCGTCGCGTCGGGCAACGCGGTCGAGGTGCCCGTCACCGTCCCGGTGAACGTCTGCGGCAACACCGTGGACGCCGCGTCCCTCGGCAACCCGACCATCGGCAACGAGTGCGGCACCACCGGCGACCACGCCCCGGAGAACGCCCGCAGCGCTCAGAGCCCCCAGGACGCCCCGCAGCGCCACACCACCCCGGTGGCGGAGCCCGAATACGTGCCGGCCCAGGCAGCGGACCCGGAGGACTCCTGGGAGCAGGCGTACGAGGAGTACACCCGGCCGGACGCGTACGAGGAGCCCTCGCGGCCGGAGACGTACGAGGAGTACGACCAGCCCGCGCAGCACCCGCAGAACGTGCAAGACGAGGGCCACGGCGACGAGGGCCACGGCGACGAGGGCCACGGCGACGAGGGCCACGGCGACGACGGCTACGGGAACGACGGCTACGGGAACGACGGCGGATCGCAGGGCGGTCACGACGACACCCCGGGCGACTACGGCGACGCCCCGGACACCGAGGTCGGTTACGGCGACACCCCGCCGACCAAGCCCCCGCACCAGCCGCCGACGAAGCCGCCCACGACCAAGCCGCCGACGAAGCCTCCGGTGACCGCGCCCCCCACGACCAAGCCCCCGACGGGCCACCCCAGCCCCACCGGCAAGCCGCCGACGACCAAGCCGCCGACGAAGCCTCCGGTGACCGCGCCCCCCACGACCAAGCCTCCGACGGGCGGACCCTCCACCAGCCACCCCCCGACGGACCACCCGCCCACCCTCCCCGAGACCGGCAGTGACCGTGAGGTCCTGCTCGCGGCCGGGGCCGCCAGCCTCGCGCTGATCGCGGGCGGGGGCATCCTGTACCGGCGGGGCCGGGCCGCTTCCGGTCGTTGAGCCACGGCGGGTGCCGGGACGCGCAGCGCGCCGCCCGGCACCCGCCTGCGTCAGGGCCCGGAGGTGGACGCCAGGTCCGCCCGCGCCCCCGGCACCGGGATCCGCCCGCCCGGCACGCCCGCGCGCAGCCGCCGCCGTACCCCCCGGACCAGGGTCGGCGCCGTGAACGACGCGCCGTGCACGAAGCGCATCGCGGGACCGAAACCGGCCGCGGTGGTGAGACCCGCGAGGAACAGTCCGGGCACCGATGACTCGAAGTCCCGCCCGACCGAGGGGGAGCCGTCGGCGAGCGGCACCAGCTCCGCGCGTACGTCACCGGCCAGCAGGTCCAGCCGCTCACAGGTGGCCCGGAACCCGGTGGCCGCGATGACGTGTTCGGTGTCCAGCGAGGTCAGCTCACCACCACGGCCGACCGTCTCCAGACGTACGGCACCGCCGGTCTCGTACGCCACCGCGATCTCCTGGCCGAGCCGGACCTCCACGGCCGGTTCGACGCGGTCGCGGATCCACCAGGCGCCGGCGGGGCCGAGCGCCTCGGCCGCGGTCCGCACCCGTCTCGCCTCCGGCAGACGGCGGTACCAGCCCGGACGCTCCGCGTAGAACCAGTTGCGCCAGCCGCAGCCCAGACCGCTGTGCGGGGAACGGACGGTGGCCCACGGCCGGCGCTCCAGCGGGGGTGGGACGTCGTTCCAGCGGAGCGTGCCGGCGCGGGCCAGCACGCGGACGCGCGTGCCTTGTTCGGCCAGGAGCGCGGCCGTCTCCAGGGCCGCCTGGCCACCGCCGACCACCGTGACGTCCCTGCCCCGGAAGCGGGCGAGATCGCTGTGGTGGCTGCTGTGGGAGACCCGCTCGGGGGACAACCCGCTCAGGACGGCGGGCACTTCGACGAACGGGACGACCCCGACGGCGAGGACGGCCGTACGGGCGCGGACCGTCTCGCCGTCGTCCAGCACCGCCTCGAAACCGCCGCAGCGACGCCGCAGCAGCGTCACCATCCGTTCGTCGACGGGCGGAAGGGCGTTGCGGGCGAACCACAGGCCGTACGAGGCGAACGTGCCGACCGGGATCGGCCGGCCGTGGCGGGCCTCGAAGCCCTGCTCGGCGCAGTACACGTCGAGCCGCCAACGCCCCTCGGGATCGGACAGGTTGGACGCCCAGGGCTCGGACTTGAGGAACATGCCGGGCGGCATGTGGTCGCGCCAGGACGCCATGGGACGGCCGAGGACGCGCAGGCTGAGCCCGGCGGCCGCGGCGTGGGACGCGATGGACAGGCCGTACGGGCCGGCGCCCACCACCAGCAGGTCGTACATCAGGGGCTGCTCGCTTTCTCGTTCTCGGCGCGGTTGTCGGCACTGCTCCCGGCGCTGCCCTCGCCCGGGGCGTGGTCGCGCTGGAGGGGGAGGGGCGTGCGGGGTGCCAGGAGGCGGCCGAGCGCGTGGCGCGGCCACAGCGACCACAGCGCGAGGCCGGGGGCGCGGTCGTCCCGCGCGTACCAGGCCAGCTCGCGCGCGTGCGGGCGGGACGGCGGGTACGGCAGGGGCGGTCGGCGCAGCGCGGTGAGCGGCGCGTAGTTCTCCACGACGAACGTCCGGCCCGGCACGGGCGATCCGGCCGGCACCCGGCGGCCGGTCAGGTCCAGATGCAGGGCGCGGACGACGTCCATGCCGGCCGTGTCCGTGAAGAGGCGGAACTGGGCACCGGGACGCGGATTGAAGTCGAGCAGGTGGTAGGCGCCGGTGCGGTCGTCGCGGCGGAAGTCGAGGTCGAACACGCCCCGGTAGCCGAGCGCGTCGGTCAGCCTCTCGGCGAGCGCCCGCACCTCGGGGTTCGGGGTCCAGTGGCCGACGGTGGTCAGGCCCGCGCCGCGCGGCCAGGCGCCCAGCTTGCGGCCGGGGCCGCCGGCGCGCACGACCCCGGCGCGGTCGGCGTACCCGTGGAAGAACCAGTCGCGGTCGGGCCCCGGTGGCAGGAACGCCTGGAGGAGCAGCCGACTGCCGGCCTGCCCCGAGTGCCGGTACAGCGCCGCGGCCTCCCGGGCCGAGTGCACCATCGTCGTGCTGCGCAGCCCCGCGTCGGCGGGCAGCAGCCACGGGCGGCTCCACTTCGCCACCACGGGCAGACCCAGTTCCCGCGCGGCGGCCGCCGCCTCCGCCGGGCTGCCGGGGAGCGCCGTCGCCGGGTGGGCGAGGTCCAGGCGCCCGCACAGTGCGGCCAGTTCCGCCTTGTCTGCCACCTGTTCGGCGAGCGTGGCGGGCACGGCCGGCAGCAGGTACCGGTCCGTCAGCTCCTCGCGCAACCGGCCGGTGGCCACGGCGCTCGCGTCGTCCAGGGCGACCAGCACGGCCGGCCGGCCGACCCGGACGGCCACCCGGCGCAGTACGGCGGCGAACTCCTCGGGGCAGGCCCCGAGGCGGGGCGGCGCGTGCGTCGCGTGGAGGAACCGGGAGCTGCGCACGGGGCTTCCCGCGCAGTCGGCGACCAGGTGCACCTCCACACCGGCGCGCCCCAGGGATCGTACGGCGCCCAGTGTTCCGTGGTGGAAGGGATTGCGGTCCGTTCGCAGCAGGACGGCCGGAACGCGGGTGTCGAGTGGCGACACGTTCATCTCGTCGGGGTCCTCGCACATTTCTCTGACGTCGGGTCACCCGTGCGGGCGATTCGGGCACCCGAAGGCCGCAGCCCCGGTTGGCGGAGTTCGTATTCGTATGACTGATTGTCAGTAGGTGGAAATCGGCGGCGGAAAGCAGTGAAGTGAACAGAGCGGAGAGGGGAGCGGACATGGCTCCACAGCAAGGGCGGCCCTGGCACAGGAGGGCCCGCGACAGACGGCTGGCGCTCGTCGCGGCCGGCGTGGTCGCGTCGTTCGCCCTCGCGTCGGTGCCGGTGTACGCGGTCGGCGCGGTGGGCCGGGTGACAGACCCACCGGCACCGGCCGTCCCGGCCACGCCCACGGTCCCGGCGGCACCGGCCGCCGTCACCCCGGCACCGGCCGCCCAGACACCGGTCGCCCAGACGTCCGCCCCCGCCGTCCCGACGGCACCGGCCGCGCCGAGCGCCTCCGTCCCGTCGTCGGCCGGTACGCCCGTGCCGGCCACGCCCTCCGGGACCCCGAAGGTCCCCGAGCAACTGCCGGCCATCGGCGCCTATCTGCACTACGGGCCCCGCGGCGTCGCCCGGATCGCCGAGCTGAGCGACTGGCTGGGCGGCTCCGACCTGCGGGTGGCGCACACCTACCTGCCGGGCGACCGCTGGTCCAACATCGAGGGCCTGCCCGGTTTCCTGGACTCCTGGGCGGAGTGGCGGCGTGACGAGGACGACCGGATGTTCGTCCTCAACGTGCCCATGATGGAGCGCAACGAGGAAGGCGTCTCCGACGCCGAGGTCCGCGGGCTGCTGCGGCGTGCCGCCGCCGGGCAGTTCGACCACCACTACCGCCGGCTCGCGGAACGGCTGGTCGAGCTGAAGATCCCGGACACGGTGATCGTGCTCGGCTGGGAGATGAACGGCATCACGTACACCCATCGCTGCGGGCCGGACCCGGAGAGCTGGAAGAAGTACTGGAACAGGATCGTCACCACGATGCGCGCGGTGCCGGGCCAGAAATTCAAGTTCGACTGGACCCCGAACCGGGGCCGGGACGCCATTCCCTGGACCCAGTGTTATCCCGGGGACGATACGGTCGACATCATCGGCATGGACTCCTACGACCAGCCGCGCGGCATCACCTTCGACGAACAGGTGAAGGAGCCGTACGGTCTGCAGGCGCACGTCGATTTCGCGAAGGAGCACAAGAAGCCCATCTCCTATGCGGAATGGGGACTCTTCCGCAACGGCGACAACCCGGAGTACATGCGGCGCATGCTCGCCTGGATGGACGAGCACAAGCCGCTCTACAACACGCTCACGGACTACTGCCCGCACGGTGTCTGGCAGTGCGCGAGCAACCCGAAGGCGGCGCAGGTGTACCGGTCGATGCTCTTCGGCCGCGACACGGACACGGCCGCGACACCGACCCCGACGCCCACGCCCACCCCGACACCGAAGCCGGTCCCGACGCCGAAGCCGGCTCCCACCACGCCCGTTCGCCCGCCGAACTGTTCGCCGCTGGAGCTGGGCGACTGGGTGGAGTACTGGCTCGGCGGGAAGCTGTGCGTCCGTACGGACTGGTGGTCGCGCTACCGGTGACCCGGATCCGGCGGCGGGCCGCTCAGGGCCCGCCGCCACCGCGTTCCTTCCGCTCCGGCCGGTCTCTTCGCTCCCGGTTCTGCTCGGCGTCCTTCCGTGCCCGCCACCGGTGGACGAGCTCCTTGCCCCGCAGGCGGGCCGCCGCGTCGCAGGCGACCGCCGACAGCAGGGGCGCGGTGCGGCGGCGGGCGAGCAGCAGCCGCTGGTTGACGACGGTGTCCGGGCGCCACCGCAGCTTGTACGGCTCGGCGCCCCGCAGCAGGCTCAGCACCTGGTGGACACCGGAACCGACATGCCCGGCGCAGGCGTTGAGCAGCATGGTGGCGACGTCCGCCTTGCGTTCGCGCAGGCGTGGATGGGCGCCGTAGAGGTAACCGCCCGCCAGCCGGCGCGACAGCAGGGTGACGTCGACGGCCAGGACGTCGCCGCCGAGCCGGAACTCGGTCACCACCGCGTCCCCCGAGCGCACCATCGGCCCGACCGCCCTGGTCAGGTGTTCGGAGAAGCGTGGCCGCATGTGCTCGGTGGTCACCTTGCGGTCCTGCCACTGGAGGCGGTGCAGGTCGAGCATGGTCCGGAGGGCCGCGTCCACCTCGTCGGCGCCCACCGCCCGCGGCTCGATGCCGAGGTCACCGAGCTTGCGGAGCTTGGCGCGCACCCGCTGGGCCCGGGAGCTGGGCAGCCGCTTCAGCAGCTCGTCCATGGGCTGCGCGGGCAGCTCCAGACAGACGGAGTCGGCCACCTTGCGGCGTGGCCCGGGCCAGCGGTCGTAGATCTGTTCGACGGCGGCGCCCGGCCGTACCTCGCGGAAGTCGATCAGCGCGGTCCGGGCGGCGGTCGACAGTCCCTCGGCGAGGGCCGTCGACGCCTCCTCGGCGTACTCGTCGTCGACGATCACGTCCGCGAAGTCCGAGATCGGGCAGCCGAGCGGGACGAGGGCGGGCAGCGGGCGCCGGACGAGCATCAGCGGGGCGACCGCGCGCAGCTCGTCGCCGTCGCGGACGACGACCAGCCGAAGCCTGCCGGGGGTGCCGTACGACAGCCACCAGGAGTGCAGCCAGGCATGGTTCTGGAACGGAGTGGCCGTGCCGCACCGCCGGTACAGGCGGTCCCAGGGCCCGGACAGCTCGCCGAACTCGCGCTCGTCGGTGCAGAGTTCGGCGCGCAGGGTGGTGCTCGCCCCCGTGTGCAGGATGCTGCTCACAGCTGGCCGTGGGCGTCGGCCGCGTGAGCGGGACCCGGCACAGAGGCCGTCGGCGGGGTGTCGGGGGTGCGCCGGGGCCGGATCAGCAGGGCGAGCCCGCCGAGCAGCCCGCCCGCCGCGGTCCCCACCAGTCCGGTCACCGTCGGCGACGCCGAGGACGCCTCGGTCGGCCTGGTCGCACGGGCGAACTGCTGCAGTTCCACGCGCGTGGACCGCTGGGTGTCGTTCGCGTGCCGGGTCAGCGCCCGGGAGACGGCGTTGGCCATGTCTGCGGCGACGTCCGGCCGCGAGGAGGTGGCGGAGACGGCCACCATCGGCGCGTCCGGCGAGGTCGCCGTCCGTACGTCCTTCCGCAGCGTCTCGATCGGCACTCCCGCCCACACCTGGGCGTCCCCGAGCACCGCGACCTGGGTCGCCACCCGCCCGTACGCCTGCGCGAAACCGAGCGCCGACTGCGTGTCCGACCCCTCGCCGGGCACGACGACGACATAGCTGGTGGCGGTGTAGACGGGGGCCTTCACCACGCCGTACGCGCCCCCGGCCACCCCGCCGAGCAGGGCGCCGGCCGCGAGCAGGGACCAGGGGGGCAGGGACCTGCCACGGGCGCCGTGGGCCGGTCCACGATGAGAACTCTCGGGCAAACGTTCGGACGTACGGTCGGTCATACGGAACTCACTCCCAGGGGCGGGGTCGGCGAGGGCGTGCGGGAGACGGCGGCCGCGTACACGTCCATGAGCTGGGCGGCGCTGCGGGTGATGCAGTAGTGCTGGGCGGCGGCGGGGACGGCTCGGGTGCGCGCGCCCTGCGCGCGGAGCTCCACCAGGGCGCGCACGAACGACTCCGCGCCCCCCTGGACACGGCGGGCACCGGCGGTCGCGTCCGGCGGCAGGTCCTCGATCGCCGGGCAGGAGACATAGAGCACGGGCAGCCCGGACGCCATCGCCTCCACCACCGCGAGACCGAAGGCCTCCTCTGCGCTGGGCGAGGCGAGCACGTCCATGGCGTTCATCAGGGAGGGCAGATCCGTGCCGGGGGCGCCCGCGGCCGGCCGCTCCCCGGTGAGGAGCACCCGGTCGGCGACCTGGGCCCGCTGGGCGGCCCGCCGCAGCACGCTCTCCTCCGGCCCGCCGCCGACGATCAGCAGCCAGTGGTCGTCGGGCAGCCGGCCGAGGGCCCGGACCAGCACGTCGAACCGTTTGCCGGCCGCGAGCCGCCCGACACCGCCGACGACGTACGCGCCCTCCGGCAGTCCGAGCCGCCGCCGGGTCAGCTCGCGCAGGTCCGGGTCGAAGCGGAAACCGGCGAGGTCGATGCCGTTGGGAACGACCTCGATCCGGGGGGCCGGCACCCCCCAGCGCCTCAGCCGGTCGGCGACGGTCGGCGAGACGGCGACCGTGGACCGGCCGAGGCGCTCACTGGCGAGATAGAGGGCGCGCACCCCGGCGGACAGCCGGCGCCCCTCCATCTGCGAGTCGCCGAGGGAGTGCTCGGTGGCGACGACCGCGCGGACCCCCGCCAGCCGGGCGGCGATCCGGCCGTAGACACAGGCGCGGTAGAGGTGGGTGTGGACGAGGTCGTAGCCGCCTCGGCGGATCAGTCGCACCAGACGGGGGAGCGCGGCGAGGTCGCGGTTGCCGGCCATGCCCAGGTGGGTGACCCGGACCCCGTCGGCGGTGAGACCGTCGGCGACCGGGCCCGGGTTGGTCAGCGTCACCACGTCGCAGTCGACCGGCAGATGACGCAGCAGCAGCCGCAGTTGCTGCTCCGCGCCCCCGACACCGAGGCCGGTGATGATGTGCAGCGCCTTCACGTCGGCCTCAGACCCCCTCGACGGGACGCCGGCGCAGCCGGTGCAGCTTCCGTTTCAGCAGCAGCCGCAGGGCGGTGTCCTCCTCGCCGATGTGCACCCGGGGCAGCGCGTACGGGCCGTTCAGCGGGCCCGGGTCGATGGCGCAGGCGTACGCGTACCCGGCGTCCCGCACGGCGTCGGCGGCGCGCCGGTCGAGGGTGCCGTACGGGTAGCAGAACCCCTGGACGGGAGCGCCGGTCAGCTCCGCGAGCACCGCTCTGCTGCCGGCGGTCTCGGCGCGCAGGGTCTCCTCGTCCGCCTTCGTGAGGTCGACATGGGTCAGCCCGTGCGAGCCGACCTCGATGCCCTCCGTCGCGGCGGCCGCGCGGATGCCCTCCTCGTCCAGCAGCGGCTTGCGCGGGCCCAGCGGGTCCCAGGCGTTCTCGCCGCCGAGCCGCCCCGGCAGCACGAAGACGGTGGCCCCGAAGCCGTGGGCGCGCAGCAGCGGCAGCGCGGTGCCGACGAAGTCGACGTATCCGTCGTCGAAGGTCAGCCCCACCAGGTTCCGGCCCTCGCCCCGGGCGCGGGCGGCGAGCAGTTCGGCCATGCCGACCCCGCGCAGTCCGCGCCGCCGCAGCCAGCCGAGCTGGGCGTCGAGGCGGTCGGGCGAGACGGTGATGCGGTAGGGGTCGTCGGAGCAGTCGCCCACCGAGTGGTACATCGCCACCCACAGCGGGGCGGTGGTGGTCTTCGCTCTGGGGTCAGCGGTTACGGACATACGGCAGCCTTCGTGTGACGGAACGGAGTGCGGGGGTGACGCCGGAGGCGCCCAGGGCCGAGGCCAGCAGGACGAAGACGAGGGCGACGACCGCGCCGCCGACGGCGAGGCCGAGGACGGGGGAGTCGAACCGGTCGGCGCAGTACATCCCCACCACGCCGGCGGCCACGGCCGCCCGCGCCGGCCGGGTCATCTCGCCGACCACCCGCCGGGTGCGGATCGGCACCGCGCGGCCGCGCATGCCGTGCAGCAGGAGCAGGGCCGTGAGGGTGATGCCGAAGGCGTTGGCGGCGGCGATGCCGAGGACGCCCCAAGAGTCGACGGTCGCCGCGCCGATCCACGAGGTGGCGACGATCCCGGCGGCCATCGCGGCCAGCGGGTACCAGGTGGGCCGGCCCGCCGAGAAGTACGAGCGGACCAGCGCGCTCACCAGGGCGTGACCGAGCAGCCCGAGGGCGTAGACCCGCATCACGGCGGCGGTGGCGGCCGTGTCCCGTGCGGTGAACGCGCCTCGCTGGAACAACAGTTCGACGATCTGCGGACCGCAGGCGAAGATCGCCGCCGCGCCGAGCAGCACGATGCACGACACCAGCGCGAGGTCCTTCTCCACCCGGCTGCGGGCCCGCTCGGTGTCGCCCTCCGCCATCGCCTGCGCCACCACCGGCAGCGTGACGGTGCACAGCATCAGCGAGAACGTCATCGGGATCTGGGCGACCTTCTGCGCGTAGTTGAGATGCGAGATGGCGCCGGCGGGCAGCGTCGAGCCGAGGAAGCGCTCGATGAGGACCTGGGACTGCCGGCACAGCGCGAAGAGCAGAACGGTGGTGATGAGGGTCAGCTCGACGGGCCGGGCGGCGTTGTCGTCCGCGTCTCGGGCGTCCGCACCCAGGGCGTCGGCGCCCTGGGCGTCAATGGCTCGGGCGTCGGCTTCGGAGGCGGGTGCCTCGGGGTGCACGGGTGCCTCGGGGCGGTCGCGGTCCCGCTTCGAGCGGTGCAGCTGCCGCAGCAGGGCCGGCAGCTGTGTGGCGATCATCAGCACCCCGCCCACCGCGACACCCAGGGCCGCCGCCCGCACCCCCCAGCGTCCGCCCAGCACGAACATCGCCGTGATGATCCCGACGTTGTACGCCACGTAGATCGCGGCGGGTGCCACGAACCGGCGGTGGGCCCGCAGGGCCGCGCTGCAGTAACCCGCCAGGCCGAAGGTCAGGACACAGGTGCCGGTCAGCCGGGTGCAGTCGACGGCCAGCCGGGGGTTGGGCAGCCCGGGAGCGAGCGCCTCGACGAGATAGGGCGCGCCGAGGATGAGCAGGACGGCCGACGCGGCGAAGGCCAGCGCCAGCCGGGGCAGCGTCGAGGCGACCAGGGCACGGACCGGGTCGGGGGCCGCGCCGCCCCTGGCCCGGCGGGCCACCGCCACGCTGAACGCGGGCACCAGCACGAAGGCCATACCGTCCTCGATCAGCAGCGTCGCCGCGAACTCCGGCACGGTCCACGCCACCAGGAACGCGTCCGTCTCGCTGCCGGCCCCGAACAGATACGACAGCGCCTGGTCCCGGCCGAGTCCCAGCAGCGCGGCGGCCGCCGTGAGCGCCGCCGTGACGAGCGTCGCCTTCGCGAGGAAACGCCCCGAGGGCGGCGCGACCTCCGAGGGCTCGGCGGCCCGGGCGCCGGGCACCGTCGGACTGGGGGCCGGCGGAACGGGGGCGGAGGGGGGCGAGGGGGACGGCACCTGGCCGTCGGCGCCGGAGACCGGAGCCGGCCCGGCCGGAGCCGGCCCGGCCTCGGCCGGGAGCGGCGGAGGTGTCTGTCGCGGAGGCGTCGCGGTCATCGTGCCCCGGCCCCCTCGGGGACGCGGGACGTGACGACCCCGGCCGGGGCGGCACCCGCGGCGGTACGGTCCGCCAGCGCCCACCACGCCACGAGGCCGAAGCCCACCGCGGTCAGCACGGTCGTCGGCCCGCCGATGTCCGCGTACACGAAGTCGACCAGCACCCAGGCGATCAGCCCACAGGCGACGAGCCCGCAGTCGTACCCGCCGGTCCCGCCGCTCCGGGTCTCGCGCCGGGCCCGCACCAGCCCCCGTACCCCGCACAGCGCCAGCGCCAGCCAGCACCCCGCGAGCGCCGTCAGGCCGATCAGACCCTGCTCGCTCAGGACCAGCAGGTACATGTTGTGGGGGGAGAGGAGCGGCTGCTTCTGGTAGGCGGTGCCGGCACCGGCGATGTCGCTGCCGGCGGACAGCGCCAGTGAGGCGTGTCCGTCACGGTGCTCGGGGAAGCCCTTCAGCCCCACGCCGGCCAGCGGCTGCTCGCGCCACATGTCCTCGGCGGCGGCCCACATGGTGTACCGGTCGGTGACCGACTGGTCCGGCGCGTCGGCGACCTGGGTGATGCTGCTGATCCGGTCCTGGAGCATCGCGGACCCGATCCCGAGGCCTCCGACGAGGACCACACCCACGGCTGCGACGGCCGCGCAGACCACCACCGCCCGCCGCAGCCCGGCCAGCAGCACCTGCAGTCCGCACGCCGCCGCCGTGGCGATCCACGCGCCCCGGCTGAACGACACCGCGAGCGGCAGCACCAGCAGCACCGAGCAGGTCACCGCCCAGGCCCGCTGCCGCGTCGTCGCGGGCGCCAGCGCCAGCCCGACCGCGCACACCAGCCCGAACGACACCACCGTCGCCATCCCCATGACGTCCCCGGCCCCGAAGGTCCCCACGGCCCGGATGTCCTCACCGGCGTAACTGGCCCCGGTCCCGGTGGCGAACTGGTGCACCCCGACCGCGCCTTGCCACAGCGCGAGCCCCACGAACGACCAGGCGACCACCCGGAAGTCGGCCCGGCCACGGACGCAGACCAGCACCGACACCGGCACCAGCACGAAGATCTGGAGATACCGGCCGAACCCCTCGACCCCGGCCCCGGGGTCGCCCGCCCCGACCGCGGCCAGCGCGAGCCCGGCCACCGGCAGCCCGAGGACCACCGCCGCCGTACGGGTCAGCGGGCGCCGCCGGTCCCGCACCAGCCGTACGGCACACCACAGCACCAGCAGCCCCGAGACGGCGTCGGCCGGGGTCGCGCCGCCCTCGGCGCCCTGGGTGACGGGCAGCGCGAGCGCGGCGACCACGGCGACCACGGGCAGGACGGGCGCCGCAGCGCGCAGAGACGTCAAGGTCAGCTCCCCGTGGGGCGGACGAGCGCGGCGGCCGTGCGCACCAGGATGCAGAGGTCCTGCCACAGCGACCAGTTGTCGATGTAGGCGTTGTCGAAGCGGGCCCGGTCCTCGATGGAGGTGTCGCCGCGCAGACCGGTGACCTGGGCCAGACCGGTGATCCCGGCCCGCATCCGGTGCCGGGCCGCGTATCCGGGGTAGGTCTGGCCGAACTTGGCCACGAAGTAGGGCCGTTCGGGGCGCGGGCCGACCAAGCTCATGTCGCCGCGCAGCACGTTCCACAGCTGCAGCAGTTCGTCCAGCGAGCTGCGCCGCAGGAAGCGGCAGAACCAGCCCATCTCCCCGTCGTTCGCCACGCTCCACCGGGTCGCCGCCTCGTGCGCGTCGGCCGGGCGGTGGGTGCGGAACTTCAGCAGGGTGAACGGCAGCCCGTCCCGGCCGATCCGCTCCTGCCGGAACACCACCCCGGGTCCGTCGCCCAGCCGCAGTGCCACCGCGCACACCAGCAGCAGCGGGCTCACCAGCAGCAGCAGCGCCCCGGACACGACCACGTCCAGCAGCCGCTTGCCGACGGCCTCATGAGTGATCGTCAGTTCGAGCCGCCGGCAGGCGAACCCGGCGAGCAGCTCGGTCGAACCGTCCCGGTCGTACGACGGGGTCTCGGGGTCCACCTCCCACAGCGCGCAGCCGTCGTCCTCCAGGGTGCGCAGCAGCGGAGCGCGTTCGGTGCGGGAACCGACGACGAGCACGGCCTGGACGCCGTTCTGCACGGCCGCCCGCCGCACCTCCTCGGGGGTGGTGAGCACGGGCAGCCCCTCGGTCCCGGCCGCTTGGTCGGCGACCACACCGACGGGCCGGATGCCGCACCCGGGGTGGCGCAGGAACGCGGCGGCCACGCGCTGCGCGGTCGCCGCCGGGCCCACCACCAGGGCCGCGCCGGGCCGTCTGACCAGGGCCCGGCGCCGGTGCCAGTGCACCGTGCCGCGGCCGATGCACGCCGCCGCCGAGTGCAGGGCGCAGCCGAGGGCCAGCTCATGGGCGGCGAGCGCGTGGTCGGGGGAGTGCGCGGCGACTCCGGCGCCCAGCACGCACCAGCCGAGCACGATCCGTCCGCACACGGCGGGCAGTTCGTCGAGCACGGCGGGCACGGCGGGGGGCCGGTACAGGCGCGCGCGGGCGTTCAGCACGGCCACGGCCAGGGCCAGGACGGCGATCATCAGGGGCCGCCCGGGAGTCATGTCGTCGGTGAGGACCAGCACCGCGAGCAGCGCCGCGCCGCCGTCCGCCGTCAGCAGCGGCAGTCCCGAGGGAGGTCGGGCGACGGGCCGCCGGCCGGCCGGGAGGGCCGGGCCGGCGGTCTCGCGCGCCGGGACCACCGAGACGGACGAGCCGCCGAACTCGCGTTGTTGTCCACCGGGGGCGTGGACGGTGCTTTCCGTACGTTCCGCAGTCACGTGTGGATGGACTCCCTGCACTCGGTGGCTTTCCCGCGTCGGCCGTCCGCACCGCCGAGCAGTTCGCGGTACACGTCCGCGACGGCCTTGTTCGTGTGCCGCACGTCGTGCGTGGTCAGTACGTGATGGCGGCCCTGGTGGCCGAGCGACTCGCGCAGCGGCGCGTCGAGCAGCAGACGGGCCACGGCCCCGGCGAGGGCGGCGGGGTCCTCGACGGGCACCGGCTCCCGGCCGGGCGGCAGACTCTCGCGGGCCCCGTCCACATCGGCGAGCACGACCGGCCGCCCGCACGCCATGGCCTCCAGCGGCGCCAGCGCCATGCCCTCCCACCGCGACGGCAGGACGACCAGATCGGCGGCCCGGTACCAGGGCGCCGCGTCCGTGACAGCCCCGGCGAACAGCACGCCCTCGGGAGCCAGGGCCCGCAGCCGCTCGGCCTCGGGTCCGTCGCCGACCAGCACCAGCCGCGCCGCCGGCACCCGCCGCAGCACCTCGTCCCAGGCCGCGAGGAGCACGTCCTGCCCCTTCTGCCGGCACAACCGCCCCACGCACACCACCAGCGGGGCGGCCGGATCCACCCCGGCGAGCAGCGGGATCCCGGCGCGTACGGTGTCCGCGGCGTCGGGGGAGAAGTGCCCGGCGTCGACCCCGTTGGGGATCACCGTCCACCGCGCCCGTACCCCGGCCCGTTCCCCGGTCACCCGCTCGGCCTCGCTGACGCACACCACCCGGGCGGCCCAGCGCGCCCCCGCCCGTTCCCAGCCGCGCGCCAGCGCGGCCATGACGCCGTCCACCGCCTCGAACGACCAGGCGTGCGGCTGGAACACGGTCGGAACGCGGCCCCGGACGGCGAGTCGGCCCGCCAGGCCGGCCTTCGCGCTGTGCAGGTGCACCAGGTCGGGCCGCACGTCGTCGAGGATCCGCCGCAGCCCGCGCACCTCGGACACGAGCGCGGCGCCCGGCGACCGGGTCGCCGCCCAGGGCCGCACCTCCGCGCCGAGCGCCCGCAGGGCCGGGGCGAGCGGCCCCTCGGGGCAGGCCACCGTGGTGGGCAGGCCGTCGGCGAGCCGGGCCCGCACCAGGTCCGTCACGACACGGGCCACGCCGCCGTCGACCGGCTGGGTGACGTGCAGGACCCGCGAAGGAGGGTCGGTTGGTGACAGTTGCATGCGGGTTCCTTGCTCGGAGGCGGCGCCGGGCGGCGCGCGTCACGGCTTGGCGTCGACGGCGACGAAGAGCGCCCCGACCCAAGCCGCATCCCGCTGCGAAACGAGCCGGAAGGCCAACTGGTCACCGCCGCGCCGGATTTCGTCGCCCAGTTCGAGAACATCCGAGTCGTATCCGAGGGTGTTCGCGTACGCCGGCGCCCGCCCGGCGGCGAGGGCCGCCGGCTCGCTGATCGTGGAGTTCAGGACGTCGTCACGCGGGTTGGCCGCGTCGCCGAGCGCGACGGCCGGGCCCCGCCCGGTCGAAACGGTGAGCGAATCGCCCCGGCTGCCCCGGTCCCCGTTGTAGGCGACCAGACCCACGGTCCCGCGCGCGCGTTCGGGCAGTTTCATCGTGACCGGTCCGACCCGCTGCTCGCCGCCTCGCGCGAGCGCGTCGAAGCCGTCCCACATCGCCAGGTGCCGCAGCGGCTCCGCCGCGTTCTCGTAGGCCACCATCAGGGTCCAGCCGCCCCAGGCGCCGGCCGCCGAGCGGCCCATGGCCACATTGACCTGCGCCACCGTGTAGAGCCCCGACCCGCTGGACCGCACCAGCTTCGTCACGTCCGCCGAGGCCTGGAACGCGTCGGCGCCCCGCGCCACCCGGTGCCCCACCACCGAGTCCGCGAGCACCTCCTTGTACGCGCCGCCGGGCTCCGCGATCAGCACCCGCCCGTTGTCCTTGGGCGGCTTCTGCTCGCCCACCCGCAGGTTCCCGCCCCAGTACAGCCGCGCGTACGACACCCGCGCGCCCGGCGGCAGCCGAACCTCGCCCCGGCTGGAGTTGTAGGTGTTCGGGTCCCGGTCAACGTCGATGTAGAACATGTCGAAGTCGCCGTTGACGGCCGTACGCCCCGCGCGCGCGTCGGCGCACGAGGACGTCGCCGGAGGAGTGGGCGCGAGCACCGGGGGTGCGGCCGGTGCCGTGGCGGGCGCGGCCATGAGGGGGGCGGGGGCGACAGTGAGGGGGGAGGCGGAGGCCGTCGGGGGGACGGCCGTCGGCGTCACGCGGCAGGTGATCGAGGAGTTGGCCGCGCGGACGATCCCGCCGTGCTGCAGGGCCCGGTACCGCTGCCCGAACGCCAGCCGTTCGGCCTCGGGCGAGGGCGCGGGCGGCGCCGCCGTCGCGGGAGCGCCCGGCCCCCAGAGAGCGGCGGCGGCACAGCAGCCCACCATGGCGCGACGCAGCAGAGGACCCGGGTGAATTCGCATGACCGGCGGTGCCCTTTCGGGAGCTCGTTCGGGTGCTTGACGGGGGAATGCCGCGGACCGTCGAAGGGCGGAAAATGTGCGGATCTGATAAAGGCCGCGGTGTTGTGGGGATATGCGCAACTCTATCCCTCTATGCGTACTTGTCTACGTAACGTGCCTGCTGTGTCGGATGTGTCGGATCGGTGAAGCGGGCGTTCTGCGAGATCACTCCTTTGGAGGCACAACCCCGGGCGCATGCCACGCGTTGACTCACCGCCGGGCACCCCCGCCCGAGTGTTTTTGCATCAACTCCAAGGAGCACCTCTCCATGTCGCGTATCGCGAAGGGCCTGGCCCTGACCTCCGTTGCTGCCGCGGCCGTGGCGGGCACCGCCGGCGTCGCCACCGCCGACAGCGAGGCGAAGGGCTTCGCCGCTCACTCCCCGGGCGTGCTGTCGGGCAACGTCGTGCAGGTTCCGGTGCACGTGCCGGTCAACGTGTGCGGTAACACCATCAACGTCATCGGTCTGCTGAACCCGTCGTTCGGCAACAAGTGCTTCAACGACTGACGTTCGAGGACTCGCGTCCCCGCACTGACGTCCCCGCACTGACGTTCGCGCGTTGAACACGAACCGGCCGTTCTCCCACGGGAGGGCGGCCGGTTCGTGTTGCTCCGGATGGGGCCCATCGGTTGCAGACGGCGATCACTGATTTCACGGTGAACAGAAGATCCCTCGCACCGATGAAAGGAACATCCATGCGTGTTCTGCCCGTACGGCGTCTCGCGGTCTCCGCGCTCTGCGCCACGCTCCTCCTCGGAGTCTCCGCCCCGGCCGCCCTGGCCGCCGACGTCGGTTCGGCGCCCGAGCGTGCCCGGTCGGCGGCCCCCGTCCCCGGCGCGGACGCGCTCCAGGCCCAGCTCAAGGGGCTCGGCGACCTCGGCGGCGTGCTGAAGCCGGTGACCGATCTGCTCGACGCCGTACTGAAGGCGGACGACGGCCGGCTCTCCGCCGACCGGGCGGCCGAGCTGGGGAAGGCCGCGCGGGACGCCATCGACAAGGCGCGGGCGAGCGCTCCGGCGACCCAGCCGGTCGTCCCGCCGGCCCTTCCCCCGGTCGCCCTGCCGGTGGACCCGGCCCCGCCCGCCGCGACCACGCCGACGGTCCCGGCGGCCCCGGCCGTCCCCGTGGTGCCCGCCGCCCCGGCCGTCCCCGTGGTGCCCGCCGCCCCGTCGGCGCCGCAGTCGGCCGTCACGTTGCCGGCGTTCGACCGCGTCCCCGCGCGTCTCGGCAGGGTCGCGGCGGACCCGGTGACCGACGCGCTCGCCGCCCTGCGGACGGCGGTCGACAGCCTGCTCGAGGCGGCCACCTCCGGTGACCTCGCCCAGGTGCTGCCCGCCGTCAACGGCGTGGTCGCCGGTCTGGTCCAGCTCATCGGGGCCATTCTCCTGGGCAGCGGCCTGCCCGCCCCGATCGCCCTGCCGCCCGTGCAGCCCTCCGCGGAACTGCCGGCGACGCCCGCCACGGACACGCTGCCGGTACAGGCGCCGGCAGTGCCGCCCGCGCGCTGAGGGCGACAGGGAGCTGCCGAGGTGCGGCGACGGCGAGGGCGGCACGGCCGAGGTGGGCCGTCCGGGTCGATTCGGGGCCCGTTTCGTATGACCTGTTGTTCGGCGTCAGATATGACCTGTCCCGAACGGGGTTTCCGTCGGCGCGAGGGCTCGTTGGACACGGCGCAGTGCTTCCAGTAGCCGAGGAGAGGAACACGATGAAGTCGCTGAAGGCCGCCGCTGTCGTCGCAGGGTCCATGGCCATCGCCGGTGCCGCCGCGCCGGCCTTTGCCTACGACGCCACGGACGTCACGCCCACCAGCCTCAACGGCGCGGTGAACACGCTCTTCAAGGGGCCCATCGAGCCCGCTCCGCTGCAGCAGCAGTCGAACGCGCTCGACACGGAGAACAAGGACTCCGTTCTCCACACGGTGAGCGGCGCGACCAAGGCCCTCAACTCCCCCGGCGGCGCCACCCGGCTCCTCGGCGGCCTGCCCCTCCAGGGCTGACATTTCCTTGTGCGGCCCACCGGGCCGGTTCCGCGAAACCGCGGAACCGGCCCGACGCCTTTCCGGTCCTCTTTCGCGATCCCCGGACGGGTGAATTCCCCACTGTTCGAGGCGTGTCCCTCTTTCGTGTGGTCGGTCGTCGCCTGTCGCCCGGTCGGGTGAAAAGGCGGCCGAGTCGTTTGGCGGGCGTGGATAGGGTTCCGCGGTGACTTCAACTTCCGCTGAAACCCGCCCTTTCCGTCCCGCCGACCTCGGCACGCTCGTCGTCATGGCGTGGAGCGGTGAAGCCCCCGACGGAGACATGCCCTATCTGCTCGCCTACACCCTGGGCGACGGCCGGAACGGCCCGGAGGGTTCCACGGCCGCCGTGGCCGATCTGCTGACCAGCCTCGGCCTCTCCATCGGGGAGAAGGTCGTCGACGGCACCGCCAACTCCAGCCTGCCGGTCACCCTGCTCGTCGAGGCCGGCCAGGCCGTCATCACCCTGCCGCAGCTCAACGCCCAGTGCCCGGCCCCGCCGGAGTGGCTGACCGCCGTCGCCGCACGCGGCTTCGCCTACCTGCTGTTCGCCACCCGCCCCTGGCCCGAGGCGCGGCCCGGCATGCCCGTCGAGCCCGAGGCCCTCGCCGCCTTCGCCGGCGACACCGAGACGCTGACCAGCGCCGCGCACGTCCTCCTGCCGGCCCGCAGCCTGCGCGGCTGATGGCCTCTCCGGCAGGGCGGCCGACGCGTACGGCCGGCGCCGGGCGGGCCTTCGCGATCCTGCTGCTGATCACCGGCGCGGCCGGGCTGCTCGCGTCCTGGGTCATCACGATCGACAAGTTCAAGCTGCTGGAGGACCCGAGCTTCACGCCGGGCTGCAGCCTCAACCCGGTGGTCTCCTGCGGCAACATCATGACGAGCGACCAGGCCTCCGCCTTCGGGTTTCCCAACCCGATGCTCGGCCTGGTGGCCTACGGCATCGTCGTCTGCGTCGGCATGAGCCTGCTGGCCGGAGCGGTCTTCCCGCGCTGGTACTGGCTGACCTTCGGGGCGGGCACCCTGTTCGGGGTCGGCTTCGTGACCTGGCTGCAGTTCGAGTCGCTGTACCGGATCAACTCGCTCTGTCTGTGGTGCTGCCTGGCGTGGATCGCCACGGTCGTCCTCTTCTGGTACCTGGTCTCGTTCAACGTCCGCAACGGCTTCCTGCCCGCGCCGGCCTGGCTGAGCGGTTTCCTCGTCGAGTTCACCTGGGTGCTCCCGGTCCTGCACCTCGGAGTGATCGGGATGCTGATCCTGACCCGTTGGTGGGATTTCTGGACGAGCTGACCATGTGATCGGCGGGCCGGTGATGCAATAGGGAAATGGTGCAGTCGGCCCCTGTGGCGATGATTAATACGGGTCAGCAGATCAACCGTGCGGGAATGGGTGACGCCAACGGGTGGCAGAGGGTTGATGCGACAATGATCCGGTAGGCCTCTCGGACTATTGCGGCAGTCGGGCGAATCTTGAACTGAGGGAGATCCCCGGATCGTTCACCCGGTACGGGCGCCGAGCCCCGCAGGACGGCTCGCGCACGCCGATTCCGATTCCGAATCCGTCGATCCGGTCGATTCCCGCGATCGCCGGTCCTGGATCCGCCCATTCCTGAAAGGGACCGTACCGAGATGAAGCCGACCACACGAGGAACCCTTGCCGCCGTCGTCACCGGTGTGGCGGCCGCGATGGGTGCCTCCGCCGCCCCCGCCGTCGCGGCCGAGACGGTCCCCGTCCCCCTGCCGCTCGAAGGGGTGGAGCACTCCCTGAACGTGAAGGCGCCCAAGCTGAGCGGGGAGCTGCCGCTGCTCATGCCGGGCGCTCCCCAGGGCGGCCCGAAGTACGTCGAGGGGCGCCTGCTGCCCGCGAGCAGCCTGCCGCAGGTGCCGCTCGGCACCGCGCTGCCGGGCCTGAAGGCCGAGACCCCGCTGCCCCGGCTCGTCGGGGAGGGCTTCGAGCGGGTCGGCCTCGACGCCCCCGCCGCCGACCTGCGGACCCTGACCCCCGGGCTGAACGTGGACACTCCGCTGACCGCGCCCGACCCCCATGGGCTGGGCCTGCCCAGCCTGAAGGACCCCCAGGTGGCCGTGCTCGCCCCGCTGCTGCGGACGGCGCCGACCGCGAACCTCGGGCTCGTCTGAGCCCGCGGCGCCACGACAGACGAGGCCCGGGGCCGGACCGGCCCGGGCCCGGCCGTCCGGGGGTCACCGCTATCGAACACGACGAGGAGAGAGTGTTGTTCGTCAGCAGAGTGACGGTGGGCCCCGAAGCCGGCCGGAGCAGAACGCGCCGCAACGCGCTGCGCGCCCTGGGCGCGTCGGCCGTCGCCCTGGCCGTGGCGCCCGTCGTCGCCGCCGCGTGGCCCCGCCGGTCGGCGCGGCCCGGCGAGACCGACTTCGACGAGATGTACCGGGGCCGCCGTATCCGCGGGGTCGAGGCCGAATCGGCCCAGACGGCCTACCTGGGGGCCCGGGCACCCGGCCCCGGCGCGTGGGACGTGACCATCGACGGGCGCCCGCTGCACCTGATGCGCCGCGCGGACGGCACGTACCTGAGCATGATCGACCACTACCGCTCGTACCCGACGGCCCTGGCGGCGACCCGCGCAGCCGTCGAGGAACTGGGGGCCACCCAGCGCCTGCGCGTGGGGGAGACGGCGGAAGGAGCGGTCGGCCATGGCCTACACCCGTAAGGACGTCAGCACGCTCACCCGCACGGAGCGGCGGCGGTTCGTCAACGCGCTGCTGAAGCTCAAACAGCGCGGCGAGTACGACGAGTTCGTGCGGATGCACATCGACCACTACGTCTCCGACGGCGACGGCGGTCTGCGGACGGCCCACATGGCGCCCTCCTTCCTGCCCTGGCACCGCCGGTTCGTGCTGGAGCTGGAGAAGGCGCTGCGCCGGATCGACGACTCGGTGACCGTGCCGTACTGGGACTGGACACGGGACCGTACGACGACGTCGGTGCCCTGGACCGCCGATCTGCTCGGCGGCAACGGGCGGCGCTCCGACCTGCGGGTGACGACCGGCCCGTTCGCCTACGGGACGGGCCGGTGGACCATCACGGAGGGGCTCACGGACATCGAGTACCTCACCCGGGACTTCGGTTACCCGCGCAACCCCGTCGCCCTGCCCACCGCCCGTGACCTGGACGGTGCCCTCGCCGAGCCCGTCTACGACAAGGCTCCCTGGAACTCGGTCACCCGCGGGGGCTTCCGCAACCGGCTCGAAGGGTGGGGCCAGGGGACCGGCAACGGCTCCTGGCTCAACCACAACCGGGTGCACCGGTGGGTCGGCGGGCACATGGTGGGCGGTGCCTCCGTCAACGACCCCGTCTTCTGGCTGCACCACGCCTTCATCGACCTGCAGTGGACCCGCTGGCAGCAGCGCCACCGGGGCGCGCGCTACCTGCCGGCCAAGCCGCCGGGCAGGGGCGAGTCCCAGCGGGGGCGGATCGTCGCGCGCGACGAGCGGATGTCGCCGTGGAACGTGACGCCGGGTCAGCTGGAGTCGATCGGACACGTGTACCGGTACGGGTGACGGCCTGTTCCGGTCTGGTCCGGTCAGTTCCGGTCAGTTCGGGAACGACGCGAAGCCCCCGACGGTGTCCCACCG
>NZ_JBHVDD010000017.1:0-118721 GCF_042802995.1 Streptomyces sp. NPDC057438 | reverse complement strand
ACCGCGCTGCGCAACGGAGCCTGCGGCTTCCTGCTCAAGGACGCCCCGCCCAGCCTGCTCGTCGAGGCGGTACGGGCAGCCGCCCGCGGCGACGCACTCGTCTCCCCCGCCGTCACCGTCCGGCTGCTGAAGGAACTGTCCTCCACGCGGCCCGAGCCGGATGCCGCCTGCCCGCTGACCGAACGGGAACTGGACGTGGCCCGGCTCGTCGCGGTGGGCCGCACCAACCAGGAGATCTGCGACCAACTGGTGGTGTCGCTGTCCACCGTCAAGACGCACCTGGCCAACATCCAGCAGAAGATCGACGCCCGCAACCGGGTCGAGATCGCCGCCTGGGCATGGGAGCGCGGCACGATCCGGGAGCGATAGGGGCGGCCGCACAGCCGCCACGCCGGAGCTGTTCACGGTGGCGCCGACCGCCTTGTCGAGCCCTCAGCGCAGCTCAGGTGAACAACAGGTCATCATGTCCCGGCAAGCCCCAGGTCATGGCCGGGCCACCCGCCGTACGGCGGGCAGGTTCCGCCGTACGGCGGACCCCCGGTCGGCCGCCGGTGCGCGAATGATGGCCGCACGATCCGCCGCGCGCCCCCGGGCGACCAGTGTGAGGAGCACCCATGACCCAGGTACCGCCCCCGTTCGACCCCGAGCTCGCCGCCGCCCTGGAGCTCATCAAGGACGTCATCTCTCCCGGTATCACGCCGGACGAGATCGATGCGGTCCGCCAGGGCCCGGCGATGGAGATGCTGGCCGGGCTGGATCTGACCATGGACGGCTTCTTCAAGATCGAGGACCAGACGGTGCCCGGCCCCGAGGGCGCGCCCGAAATATCGCTGCTGGTCTGCCGTCCCGCCGCCCCGGCGGAAAACGGCCCGCGGCCCGTGATCTACCACGTCCACGGTGGCGGCCTGATCCTCGGCAACAACCGGTTCGGCGTGGACGCTGCGCTCGCCTGGGCGAAGGAACTGGACGCGGTCGTGGTCTCGGTGGAGTACCGGCTGGCGCCGGAGAACCCGTACCCGGCGCAGATCGAGGACGTGTACGCCGGTCTGGAGTGGACCGCGAAGCACGCGGCGGAACTGGACGCCGACCCGGGGCGGATCGTCCTCGCCGGTTCCAGCGCGGGCGGCGGTCTGTGCGCGGCGCTGGCCCTGCTCGCCCGGGACCGCAAGGGCCCGCTGCCGATCGGCCAGCTCCTGATGTGCCCGATGCTGGACGACCGCAATGACACCCCTTCCTCCCACCAGATGGCGGGCCTCGGTGTCTGGGACCGTACGGCCAACGAGACCGGCTGGACCGCGCTGCTCGGCGAGCGCAGGGGCGGCCCCGATGTCCCCGCGTACGCGGCACCGGCCCGCGCGGAGGACCTGACCGGCCTGCCCCCGGCCTTCCTGGACGTCGGCTCCGCGGAGACCTTCCGGGACGAGGTCGTCACCTACGCCACCCGCATCTGGCAGGCGGGCGGAGTGGCCGAACTCCACGTCTGGCCCGGCGGCTTCCACGGCTTCGACGGCTTCGCTCCGCAGGCGGCGCTGTCGCAGGTGGCGCGGGCGGCGCAGGTGGGGTGGCTGCGGAGGTTGTTGGGGCGGTGAGGTGCGGGCGGGGAGACCGGGCGCGGGGCATCCCGCGTCGCGGTGGATGGCTGAGCTCTCTTCAGGAGGCGGCAATCCATGAGGGGCAGCGGCCCCACCGAGGCAACTCGGTGAACAGCCGCGCGCGGTCACTTCGCAGATCAACGGTGCGCAGGCATCGCCCCCGCCCCCTCCGCAGGGCACCACAGCCACAGCCGTGCCAACGCCTCACCCCACCCCATCCCCACCCACATCCAAAGCCCCCACACACTCCTCGAACCGCACCCCATACCGCACCATGGGCCTATGAAAGAGCTGGCCGGGCGCCTCACCGCGTTGGATCCCGACGCCGGTGCCGCCGTTCGCGTCATCGCCTCCTTCGATCGGCTCGCGGAGTCGCGCGCCGGTCTGGAGGCGCTGGTCCGTGGGGCCGCCGTGCTGGCCGGAGGGCCGGCGCGGCTCGCTGATGCCGAGCGGCGGGTGTCCGTGCGCGTCGAGGCGGACGGGCAGCGCTCCGACAGCGCCCTGCCGCCGGATCCGGCCTGGCCGTCCGCCACGCTGACCCCGGACGGCGTTCCGGCCCTGTGGCTGGAGCGGGCCGAGGCGGGGCCCAGTGTGGTCGACGCGGTGATTCTGGAGTGGGCCGCCGGGGCCGTACGGCTGGTGCTCGACCGTACGCGCGGGCGGGCGCCCCCCGATGATCCGGCCCTGGTCGAGACGCTGCTCGACGCCACCGCCCCGGACGCCGCCCGACTGCACGCGGCCCGCCGACTCGGACTGGATCCCGCCATACCGGCACGTGTGCTGGCCCCGCTCGACGGCCGACCCCGGATCGTTGCCGCGCACGCGGCCCCGAGCCGCCCGCCGACCGGGTGGGCGTTGGGCCCGCCGTCACCGTGCTCGACCTGCCGGATTCCTGGGCCGCCGCCCGCACCGCCCTCCGTTTCACCGCCGAGGGGACCACGCAGGATCCCCGCCCGCGTGTGGTGCACGCCGACGACCTGGGCGGTATCGCCCTGCTCGCCGGTCTCGTCGGGCCGGGTGCCGAGCCCCCGTCCGACGTGCAGACCTGGAGGCGGCCGCGGCGGCCTCGCCCTGGCTGTTCGCCACGCTGAACGCCGTCGCGTCGACGGCGAGTCTGCGTGCGGCGGCCGCCGCGATCAACGTCCACCACTCCACGCTGCAGGAGCGGCTGGTCCAGGCCGAACACCTGCTGGGCTGGCCGGTGCGCACCCCGCAGGGCCGGTTCCGGCTTCAGCTGGCACTGACGATGCGGCACCTGGCACGGCCGTAGCGGCGGGTCAGCGCAACCCGTGCACGACCTCGATGGTGCCGACGATGCGCGTGTTGAACTCGTCGAGCTCCTCGGTCGGCACCCCCAGCTCGAGGATCGTCTCGCCGCCCGCCCGCTGTACGGGATGCCGGCTCAGGAACTCCACCTCGATCTCGAACCGGGTCACGAAACCAGCGCCGTCGTGCTTGTTGTTCGCTCTTCACGCTCGGCTGTCGTCAGCCCTCCCGGCGCCCCTGCCCGCGGTCGATCTCATCCTGCTTGCCCCGGTCCCGCAAGGCCCGCGGCGCTGGCCCCGAGCTGCTGGGCCACCTCGCTGACGGCTTTCCGAAGGTGCGCACGAACGCGACCGCATCAATGTGAACTCCTCCGTGCACCGCCCGCTGCGGTTGCCCTTCCTTCCCACCCAGCACCACTCCCTCTGGAACTCACATCCCGGTCTCTGCTGTCCACGATCAGGGAAATACTGCAGTGCCGATCCGGTCGGTGTTTCTGTGCGGACAAGCACCGTGCTCGGCCGCCGAGGGGCGCCCGAGCACGGTGGGGACAGAGCCCTGGTCGACGCGAACAACGAGTGCGGAGCAGAAAGAACGGCGGGAGCGGCTCAGGCGAGCGAGACCCAGACGCTCTTGGTCTCCGTGTAGAGGTCGATGGCCCCGCGTCCCATCTCCCTGCCCCAGCCGCTGGACCGGAAGCCGCCCCAGGGAGCCGCGGCGTCGACGGGGTTGGGCATGTTGACGAACACCGTCCCGGACCGGATGGCGTGGGACACCCGGTGAGCGCGCGCGATGTCCCGCGTCCAGACGGACGCGGCGAGGCCGTACTCGCTGTCGTTGGCGCGGGCGATGGCATCGTCCTCGTCGTCGAACGGCAGCACGGCGAGGACCGGGCCGAAGATCTCCTCGCGGGCGATGCGCATGTCGTCGCGGACGTCGGTGAAGACGGTCGGCTGGTAGAAGAAGCCGGCCCGGTCGGCCACCTCGCTGCCGCCGGTGAGCAAGGTCGCGCCCTGCTCGATCCCCGAGCGCACCAAGGCGTCGACGTTCGCCCGGTGCTCCGCCGTCACCAGCGGGCCGAGCTGAGCGGCGGGATCGTTCCCCGGGCCGATGGGCACCGCCTGCGCCGCCTTGGCGAGGCGCTCGGCGAACTCGTCCGCGATCGAACGGTGGACGTAGAAGCGCGAGTAGGCGGCACACACCTGGCCGCTGTTGACGAGGGCCCCCTGCAGGGTCCCCGCGACCGCGGCATCGAGGTCGGCGTCCGCCAGGACGAGGATGGGGGTCTTGCCGCCGAGTTCCAGCGACACCCGCTTGAGATTGCCGGCCGCGGCCCGGACGATCTCGCGGCCCACCTCGGTCGAGCCGGTGAAGGAGACCTTGTCGACGCCGGGGTGGTCGATCAGCGCGCGGCCCGTCTCCGCTCCGCCCGTGAGCAGGTTGACGACTCCGGCGGGGATCCCCGCCTCCTGGCACAGTTCCACCAGCCGGACGGTGGTCATCGGAGTCTGCTCGGCGGGCTTGACGACCACCGTGTTCCCGCAGGCCAGGGCCGGGGCGATCTTCCAACTCGCGATCAGCAGCGGGAAGTTCCACGGAGTGATCAGTGCGCAGACGCCCACCGGCTCGCGCCGGGTGTACTGGAAGACCCCCGGGATGGACACCGGCTCGGTCTCACCCGCGATCTTGGTGACCCAGCCGGCGTAGTAGCGGAAGTGCTCGGCTGCTCCCGCGACGCTGATGGCGTGGGCGACGCCGAGGGGCTGTCCCTGGTCGCGGGTCTCCAGCGCGGCGAGTTCCTCGGCGTGCTCCTCGATCAGGTCGCCGATCCGCCACAGGACGCGGGCCCGCTGGGCCGGGGTGAGGCCGCCCCACTCCGCGCTGTGCAGGGCCGAACGGGCGGCGCCCACCGCCGCGTCGACGTCGGCACCGGACGCCTCGGAGCAGCGTGCGTGCGGCTGCCCGGTCGCGGGGTCCAGGGTGTCGAACTCGGCGCCGGAGGCGGCTGCCTGCCACTGGCCGCCGATGGAAAGGGTCTGGGCGGTGCTCATGAGGACTCTCCGAGGACGAAGTCGGCGCAGCGCTCGCCGATCATGACGGCGGGTGCGTGGGTGTTGCCCGAGGGGACGGCAGGCATGACCGAGGCGTCGGCCACGCGCAGGCCCGGTACGCCGTGGACGCGCAGCATCGGGTCGACCACCGCGTCGGGACCGGTGCCCATACGGCAGGTGCCGACCTGGTGGTGGTAGCTCATCAGGGCCTTCTTGGCGTACGCGGCGATCTCGGCATTCGTGACGACGCCGGGGCCCGGAGCGATCTCGAAGGAACGCCAGTCGCCGAGTGCCTGCTGCCGGCCGATCTCGCGGACCTGCTTGATCGCCGTCACCATGGCCGCGAGGTCGTACGGATCGGCGTAGTACTGCGGATCGAGCGCGGGCGGCTGGGTGGGGTCGGCTGAGCGCAGCCACATCCGGCCGCGGCTGAGCGGGCGGATCGTGCCCGCCATGACGGTGTAGCCGTGCCCCTCGGCCGGTACGTCGTAGCCGGCCACGGGGATCGGCGCATGGGACATCAGCGGCTGGAGGTCGGGGGCCGGCATCGTCGGATCGGTCTTGGCGAAGTAGTGCGCCTCCAGCTTGTTCGCCGTGCCCGGCGGCAGCGGACGGCTCGACTGCCACACCACCGGGACGAGCGCGTGATCGTGCAGGTTGGAGCCCACTCCGGGGAGGTCGGCTGCCACGTCGATGCCGAGCGCGCGCAGTTCGTCGGCCGGGCCGAGCCCACTGAGCAGCAGCAGCTGGGCCGAGCCCATGGTGCCGCCGGAGAGGATCACGTCACCTGAGCAGCGGATGGAGGCGGCGGAGCCCTCTGCGATCACCTCAACGCCGCGGGCGCGCCCTGACTCGATGATCACCCGGGAGACCGGGGACCCCGTCATCACGGTGAGCAGCGGGTTGTCCAGCACGGGCTGCACGAAGGCGGTCCAGGCGCTGACCCGCTTGCCGTCACGGATGGTGCGGTGCAGCAACTGCACACCGAGGATCTCCTCGGCGTTGCAGTCGTCGTTGCGCGCGATCCCGTACTCCTCGCACGCCGCGATGAACGCGCTGGTCACCGGGTGGGGGTCGCGGTTGCGGGTGACCGGCAGCGGGCCGCCCGTCCCGTGGTAGTGCGAGGGCCCGTCCTCGAAGTCCTCCGAGCGTCTGAAGTACGGCAGGACCTCGTCGTACGACCAGCCGGTGGCCCCGTGGCGCTTGGCCCAGTCGTCGTAGTCGGAGCGGTGGCCCCGGACGTAGATCATGCCGTTGAGGGCACTGGATCCGCCGAGGACCTTGCCGCGCGGCCAGAAGACCTGCGTGCCGTCCGCGTGTTGCTGGGGTTCGGTGAGGTAGGCGTAGTCCTCGGGGGCGTTCCACAGTTCCCAGGAACGTCCCGGGTCGTGGATGGCCGGGTTGTCGTCACGTCCCCCGGTCTCGATCAGCAGGACCTTGCGACCGGCGTCCACCAGCCGACGTGCGATGACACAGCCGGCTGACCCGGCGCCCACCACGATGTGGTGGTAAGTGGTGTTTGCGGCTTCCATGACCGGAAGCGTGCGGCCTGGAAGCGGTCAGGGCTTGCGGTGTGGTGCACGGGTTCTTGCGTTGTCGTGCACGGTGTCGCGATGCCGACCGGTGCCGTCACCGGGCGCAGCTCTAGCCACGCCCGGCCTGGGGCGGATGCGGGGCCCGGCCCGTCCGAACCTCCCGAGGGCTCATGCCGTAAGCGGCCTTGAAGGCATGGCTGAAGTGAGCCGGGTCCGGGAACCCCCAGCGCCCCCCGATGGCGCCCACCGACAGGTGTCTCAGGGCCGGATCGCCGAGGTCGCGTCGGCAACGGGCGAGACGCTGGTCCCGCAGCCACCCCGAGACGGTGTAGCCCTCCTCGGCCATGAGTTTGTAGAGATGGCGACGCGAGACGCGATGAGCGGCCGCGATCTCGTCGGGGCCCAGCGCCGGGTCGTCCAGGCGTTGCTCCATGTACGTCAGGATGCGGCGGACCAGCAGGTCCCGGCCCTCGTCTCCCGGTGCTCGGTCCACGCCCATGTACTCGGTGAGCAGGGTTCCGATGAGGTCCGCCACGTTGTGGCCGAGCCGTGGCGTGTCGAGGGACTCGGACTGCTCCACCTGCCGAACCAGCCCGTCCAGAAAGGGACGCACCAGAGTGCCGACGCCTTCGTGGCACGGCACGCGGGTCGCCGTGACCCGCGCCAGATCGCGCTCCGGCATCCGGAGCAGGTCCCGCGGGAACATCAGGACAAGGCCCCGGTAGGGCCGGTCCAGGTCGAGCGAGTAGGGACGCCGGGTGTCGTAGACCACCAGGTCGCCCGCACCCAGCTCGGTCTGGTTGCCACCCTGGGACAGCACGCACCGCCCGTGGAACAGCAGGTTGACCTTGACGTAGTCCGGCGGTGCGGATCCGATGTGCCGCCGGGTACGGGCGATGGCGTGCGGTTGGGCGGTGATGACGGAGACCTGGACCGGGCCGATGCGGGCCGTGCGCAGCTCGGCACGGAAGTCCGGAGTCTCCCGGGGCAGCGCTTCCAGGGGAACGAAGCTCTGGCTGACGACGTCCCGCCAGAACTCGAGTCTTCGTTCCGAGGTGTCCTCGGCCGACGTCACTATCGAGGGCATGCGGTTCTCCCCTCAGCGAACTGGATCAGGGCACCGAGTTCGATTACCGAGTCAACCTAGGTAGCCGCACTTCAGCGTGTCAACGGGTCGCGGCGGTCCGGATTCAGGCCTCCGTGGCCCCGGCGAGGAGCTTGGTGATCCGCTCGGCCGCCTCGGCGAGGGTGGGCGCATGGTCGGTGAAGCCGGGCGTGCGCGTGGTCGGCACGATGACCGCCAGACTGGCGACCACCTCGCCGTCCCCGTCGCGTACCGGCACCGCCAGGCCGTACGCGCCGACGCGTAGCTCGTCGTGCGTGACGGCGTAGCCCAGCGCGCGCACCTCGGCGAGGCGCCGGGTGATCCGCTGGGGTTCCTCAGTGCGCGCGGTGAGGGTTTCGCGTTCCTGCTCGCCGAGGAAGGCCAGCAGCGCCAGGCCGCTGGCCCCGAGGGTGATCGGGTGACGGTAGCCGAGCTCGTACTGGGCGCGGACCAGGTGGTGGGAGCCTGCCACCTGCTCGACGATCACCACTTGGTCGTCCTCGCGGACGGCGAGCACGAGCGTCTCGTGCAGCCGCTCCGCCAAGTCGGCCATCACGGTCCGGGCGACCGCCCGCAACTCCGGCTCGAACTGCCCGGCCATGCGCATCAGCGCCGCCCCGAGGGCGTACCGGTCGCCGCGCTTGAAGACGAATCCGCGCCCCTGCAGCGTGGCGAGCAGCCGGTGCACGACCGTGCGGTTCATGCCGGTGGCCCGGGCCAGTTCTGCCGGGGTCCGGGCGCCCTGGTCGGCGATCCGCAACAGCAGGACCAGTGCCTGATCGGCGGTCTTGGAGATCTCCATCGCTGCCTTTTCGAACGTGGGACATCGTAAAACGAACGATAGTCGCGCCCGCAGCAGCACGTCGACCCCATGAAGCGGTGCGATCACGCTTGTTGACAAGCGTATCGCTGCCACCTCACGATGAGCCCCAATGAATCGAACTCATGAGTTCGTTTAACGAACCACAGGGAGAGTCGGATCACGTGCCTTACTTCATGCAGATGGGCGAGACGCCCCGCACCCGCCACACCCGGTTCCGCCGACCGGACGGCGTCCTCTACCGCGAGGAGCTGATGGGCGAGGAGGGCTTCGTCTCGGATTCCTCGCTCCTCTACCACCGGGAGACGCCGACCGACGTGGTGGCGGTGGACGCGGTGGAGGGAGCCCGGCCGTCGCTGGCGGCGAACTTCCCGCTCAAGCCGCGGCACCTGCGCCCGCACGAGCTCACGGGCAAAGGTGACCTGGTCCGCGACCGGCACGTGCTGCTGGGCAACGACGACGTGGTCATGACCTACTCGGTCGCCGACGAGCCCTCCCCGCTCTACCGCAACGCCATCGGCGACGAGCTGGTGTACATCGAGGCGGGCAGCGGACGGCTCGAGTCGGTGTTCGGCACCCTGGAGGTCGGCAAGGGCGACTACGTGATCGTGCCCACCGCCACCACCCACCGCTGGGTCCCGGCCGACGGCGACGCCCTGCACGCGGTGGTGTTCGAAGCCTCCGGACACGTGCGGCCGCCGAAGCGCTTCCTCTCCGAGGCCGGGCAGTTCCTGGAGAACGCGCCCTACTGCGAGATGGACCTGCGGCGCCCCGAAGGCCCGTTGCTCGCCGAGGGCACCGACGTCGAGGTCCTGGTGCGCAACCGGGACGGCGTCACCCGCTACGTGCACGCGACCCATCCGTTCGACGTGGTGGGCTGGTTCGGCTGCCTGTACCCGTACGCCTTCAACATCGCCGACTTCTCGCCCGTCACCGGCTCCCTGCACCGGCCGCCGCCGGTGCACCAGACCTTCGAGGGCCCGGGCTTCGTCATCTGCTCCTTCGTGCCCCGCCTGTTCGACTACCACCCCGACGCGGTGCCCGTCCCGCCGTTCCACGCCAACGTCGACTCCGACGAGGTGCTGTTCTACGCCGACGGCAGCTTCATGAGCCGCAAGGGCACGGGCATCGGCCAGGGCTCGGTCTCGCTGCACCCCGCCGGGTTCATCCACGGCCCGCACCCGGGCAGCATCGAGGCCGCCCTCGGCGCCCGGCGGACCGAGGAGACCGCCGTCATGCTCGACACCTACCGGCCCCTGCGCCTCGGTACGGCCGCCATGGACTGCGAGGACCCCGCGTACCTGAGCAGCTGGCGGGTCCGGCGATGAACACACCCGACCGGGAGCTGCTGGCGGTGCCCATGCGCACCCCCGCCTCCGCGAACGAGATCTACTCCGGCGTGGCCCGGATGGCGGGGACGCTGTGGTGCACCCGACACCGCGCACGGCCGGGGAGGATCGCCCGCACCGCGGTGGTCGCCGTCCACCCGTCCTCGAACTTCCTCGGGCACTACGCGCTGGGCGCCTTCGCCCGCGCGGGCGTGGACGCGATCGGCATGACCACCCGCTACATCGGCAACGACACCGCCCTGCTGCTGGAGAACTGCGTCGTCGACGTCGGGTCGGTCGTCCGGCACCTGCGGGAGGAGGGCTACGAGCGGGTCGTGCTCTTCGGCAACTCGGGGGGCGGGGGCCTCGTCTCGCTGTACCAGAACCAGGCCGAACGCCCCACGATCACAGCGGCCCCGGCGGGCGGCGGACCCGACCTGACCCAGGCCGACCTGCCCCCCGCCGACGCGCTCGTCCTCGCGATGGCCCACCCCGGCCGGGCCCAGTTGCTCGCCGAGTGGCTCGACCCGGCGGTCCGCAGCGAGCAGGACCCGTTCGACCGCGACCCCGGCCTGGACCTGTTCGACGCCCGGAACGGACCGCCGTACACACCGGAGTTCCTGCGCCGCTACCGAGCCGCGCAGGTCGCACGCAGCGAGGCGATCACCGCCTGGGCCGAGAAGAAGCTGGCCGAACTGGACGAGCGCGGGATCGCGGACATGCCGTTCCTGGTGCACGGCGTCTGCGCGGACCCCCGGTTCCTGGACCTCTCGCTGGACCCGTCCGACCGCGAGCCGGGGACTCTGTGGGGCGACGCGTGGAACGCGAACTTCCAGCCGGCCGCGCTCGGGCACTACACCACCCTGCGCTCATGGCTGTCCCAATGGTCCCTGAGCCGTTCCCGCGGCGACGGCCCGGCCAGGCTGCGCACCGTCGACACCCCCGTGCACGTCGTGTACGGCACCGCCGACCAGGGCTGCTTCCCCTCCCACGCCCGGGCCCTGTACGACGCGGTCCCGCACGACCGCAAGGCACTGACACCCGTCAAGGGCGGCAAGCACTACCTGGTCGGCCAGCCGGAGCTCACCACCCTCATGGTGGACACGCTCCTGGACTGGCTGGACGACGTGCCGGCATGACCCGCACGTCACCCCTTCCACCACACTGGGCGACGGGACGGCCGACGTCCCGGGGCGTACGCAGGAAAGGCCCTCACCGATGTACTTCGACTACGTCACCCACCCCGTCCACCTCCCTGGAACGACCGACGGAAAAGACCCCGCGCGCCACCGAGTCGTCATCGCCGGGGGCGGCCCCACCGGTCTGGCCCTCGCCCTGGGACTGGCCCGGTACGGCGTGCCCTCGGTGGTGCTGGAGTCCGACCGCACCGTCTGCGTCGGCAGCCGGGCCGCGTGCCTGTCGCGGCGCACGCTGGAGATCATGGAACAGCTCGGTGCGGCGGACGCCTACCTGGCCAAGGGTCTGGCCTGGACCGGTGGCGTGAGCTACTACCGCGACACCGAGGTGCTGCGGTTCGCGATGCCGCACGACGAGAACCAGAAGTTCCCGCCGATGATCAACCTTCAGCAGTGCTACGCCGAGCAGTACCTGTTCGACGCCGCCGACCGGTACGGCGACGGCCTGGTCGAGGTCCGCTGGGGCAGTCGCGTCGAGGCCGTGCGGCACAACCCGGACGGGGTCGACCTGGAGGTGCGCGCCGACAACGGCGACACGTACACCATGACCGCCGACTGGCTGGTGGGCTGCGACGGCGCCCGCAGCACCGTGCGCGAGCAGCTCGGCCTGCGCCTGGCGGGGACCGCGTACGAGGGCCGGTACGTCATCGTCGACGTCGAGCTGAAGACCGACCGGCCCGCGCTGCGCTACGCCTGGTTCGACCCGCCGTCCAACCCGGGCTCCACGCTGCTCATACACCGGCAGCCCGACGACATCTGGCGCCTGGACTACCAGTTGCGGCCGGACGAGGATCCGGAAGAGGCGGTGCGGCCGGAGAACGTGATGCCGCGGGTGCGCAGCCACCTGCGGATGATCGGCGAACGCGACGATGTCGAACCGGTGTGGATCTCGGTCTACAAGGCCAACGCCCTCACGCTCGACTCCTACCGGCACGGCCGTGTCCTGTTCGCCGGGGACGCCGCGCACCTGGTCCCGATCTTCGGTGTGCGGGGCATGAACTCCGCCATCGACGACACCCACAACCTCGCCTGGAAGCTGGCGTTCGTGGTGAGCGGCCACTCGCCGGCCGAACTGCTGGACACCTACTCGACGGAGCGGGTGCACGCAGGCCGGGAGAACATCCGGTACGCCTCCAAGAGCACCGAGTTCATGGCGCCGCCCTCCTTCGCGTTCGACACCATGCGCACGGCCGTACTCGGCCTGACCGCCGAGGGACACACCTGGGCCTCCTCGCTGATCAACCCGCGGCAGACACAACCGATCTCCTACGGGGGCTGCGGCTTCACCGGTCCCGCCGACGCTTTCCACGACGGCCCGCGCCCGGGCGATGTCCTGCCCGAATGCCCGCTCACCCCCCCGGGCGGCAAGGAGGGCCACCTCACCGACCTGCTCGGCTCGCGGATCACGGTGCTCGCCTTCACCGCCGACGGCGAACTCGCCCCCGGCCTGCGGGCGGAGCTGGACGCGCTGGCCGCCGGGCCGGTGCCGCTGGCCACGGCCGTGATCTCCGCCGCGCCGACGCCGACCGCGTCCCACGACCACACCGGGCGCCTGTTCCCCCTCTACGGCGCCCAGCCGGGAACCGTCTGCCTGATCCGCCCGGACGGGCACCTGTACGCACGCCGACAGCACCCGGGGCCCGGCGAGATCCGGGCCTGGGCCAAGGCCATGACCGCCGGACGCGGCATCGGAAGGGACACGCGGTGAACGCCGAACAACTGGACGAGATCTACTCGGAGATCTGCCACCGGATGACCGCGGCGGGCGAGGACGGGGCGCTGCTGTACCTGAGCCGGCTCGCCCTGCTGCTCGCCCACGAGGTGGACGACGCCGAACGCGTCCGCACGGCCGTCGAGGCGGCCGCGACACCCGTCGGCCGGTAACCCCCCGGCCGCTGCGCGCCTCTGGAGGAAACGTGCGACTCGACAAGACCATCGACGACTCCGCACTCGCACGAGTGCTCGCCGCGATACGCCCGGGATCGACGCTCGCCGTCGGCGGTTTCGGCCTCTGCGGCACCCCCATGTCCCTGATCCAGGCCCTGCACGCCACGGGCGTGGACGACCTGCGTGTGGTGTCCAACACCTGCGGCGTGGACGACTGGGGCCTGGGCATCCTGCTGCGCGACCGTCGGCTCTCCCGCGTCACCGCCTCCTACGTCGGCGAGAACAAGGAGTTCGCCCGCCAGTACCTCACCGGCGAGTTGGAGGTCGAACTCATCCCGCAGGGCACCCTCGCGGAGAAGCTCCGCGCCGGAGGGTGCGGCATTCCCGCCTTCTACACACCCGCCGGCGTCGGAACCCCGCTCGCCGACGGCGGCCTGCCCTGGCGCCACCACCCCGACGGCACGGTCGCCGTCGCCTCACCTCCCAAGGAGACACGCACCTTCGGCGACCGGGAGCACATCCTGGAGGAGGCCATCACCGCCGACGTCGCCCTGGTGCACGCCGCGCGGGGTGACCGGCACGGCAACCTCGTCTACGCGTCCTCGGCGCACAACTTCAACCCCCTGTGCGCGATGGCGGCCAGGGTCACCATCGCGCAGGTCGAGGAACTCGTCGAGCCGGGAGAACTGGACCGCCGGCGTTCACACCCCCGGCATCTTCGTCGACCACGTCCTGCCCCTGCACGGCCCGGCCGCCAAGCGCATCGAGCGCCTGACCGTCCGCCCCCGACCCGGAAGTGTGCCCGCATGAGCCTGACCCGCGACCAGCTCGCCGCCCGTGCCGCCCGGGAACTGCTCCCCGGCGACCACGTGAACCTCGGCATCGGCCTGCCCACCCTGGTGCCCGGCCACCTGCCGGACGGCGTCGAGGTCGTCCTGCACTCCGAGAACGGCATCCTCGGCGTCGGCCCCTATCCGTACCAGGGCGGGGAGGACCCCGACCTGATCAACGCCGGCAAGGAGACGGTGACGGTCCGCCCGGGCGCCTCGTTCTTCGACTCCGCCCTGAGTTTCGGCATGATCCGCGGCGGCCACATCGATGTCGCTCTCCTGGGTGCCATGCAGGTCTCCGCCCACGGCGACCTGGCCAACTGGATGATCCCCGGCAGGATGGTCAAGGGGATGGGCGGCGCCATGGACCTCGTGCACGGCGCCCGGCGCGTCATCGTCGTCATGGAGCACACCACCCGGGACGGCGACCCCAAGATCGTCCAGGACTGCTCACTGCCGCTGACCGGGCGCGCG
This sequence comes from Streptomyces sp. NPDC057438, assembly GCF_042802995.1. Lineage (NCBI taxonomy): Bacteria > Bacillati > Actinomycetota > Actinomycetes > Kitasatosporales > Streptomycetaceae > Streptomyces > Streptomyces sp. NPDC057438. The sequence continues at coordinate 104,640 of NZ_JBHVDD010000017.1, read as the reverse complement.
GTCGTCGACCGGATCATCACCGACCTGGCCGTCATCGACGTCACCGACAACGGCCTCGTCCTGCGCGAACTCGCGCCCGACGTCACGTTCGAGCAGGTCCAGCGGGCAACCGAACCGGCCCTGACGGCCGGTTGACCGGGTCGACGGGGCGACGACCGGACGGCGCAGCCGCGAGTTCCGCGTAGACCTGGGAGTCGGACCGATCGCCGTTGAACGGTCGGCCAGTTCACACACCCGTGCGGGTCATGCGGGCCCGGCCGAGGGCTCTTGACACGGCGCGCGTGTCCGTATCAGTTCCGGTAGACGTCGAGCCGCCTGCGCATCCCGAACTTCCCACGGGCCGCGGGCTGTTAGGAGCGCACGACGGCATCGGCGAGGTGCGGGGATTCCCCCGCTCCAGCGCGTCGGCTGCACCGCGGTGGCCGCGGCTGCGGCCTCGGCGCCCTGCCGCACCGTTCCCGCCACTCGGCTATGCGCGGCCGTACGAGCGCGGCGGCGACCCGGTGGAACGCCGCCAGGGCCTCGGGCCCCTCGGTCGCCCGCAGCGCACGGCAGCCCGGACTGGCCCCCTCGCCAGTGGCCGCAGCGGGGGCCATCTCTGGGGAGCATCTGGGGAGTACGGGCGGCGCTGGGTAGCGCACGGGGAGAATCGGCTGCGTAGCCCGGCAGGAAGCTGAAAGATTCAGAAAGATGGATCAGCCCAGGTCAGCGATGGGTTCAGCGGTATCGCCGCAGGTCAGAGCCCTCAGGTAGACGACTTCCGCACCTTCGGTCGGTCGATCTCATCACCGTCCGCTACGCCGTTCCGGTCCGTAGGGGCTCCATCCCCTGAGGTACGACTTGAGCTCCTCCGGCGTGGGTTCACGTGTGTGCGGCATCCCAGGAAGTCCGTCCAAGGGGTCCATCGACCTCACGTACCCCCTTGCCCACTCCAACCAGCGACGGGCCGAGTCCAGAACCGACTCGTCCACAGTACCGGCCAACTCGCCGATACGACGTTCCAATGCCACGCAGTACTCACGGAGGACAGCGGCCTCCTGCCCACACCCGGCCTCTTCGCGAAACACCTGGGCAAGTTGTTCGCGAACAGCTTGCCCCTTCGCCCCCTCCATGGCCGCTTGCCAGCGAACTTCGCGTTCTGCCCTGACCTGCTGCTCATCCTGCCGGCGCCGAGCATCTTCCACCGCTCGTGCCTCGATCTCTCCAAGGACCACGCCCAAAACTTCTTCAAGCGCCCGGTTCTTCCGGTCCCGCCCGCGACCGGGCCGACCGGTCGGACCATGAGCAAGCTCCACGACAAGACGAGCGGAGCGCTCCGATCCGCGGAAGAAGGACGACTCGGCTTTCCGCACCTCGTACCCTCGCCGTACCGCCTCAGCCGCCAGACACCGCAGCAGCAGGAGCGACCTACGGCGCTGCGCATGCGGCAGCACCAGCCGACTTTCGTCGTTTTTGAGCGTAGCCACCACTGGATGCAGGTGCACCAGTCGCACGGGGACAGACACCAGGCCCCCGCCCGCCTGCGGCCTCTGACTCCGCGCGTTGGGATGCGGGCCCTCTGCGAGGAACAACTCCGGCCCAGGCCCGCCGTATGGGGCCCTCTCGATGCGCTTTCCCAACCGCTACGGCCAGTTCCAGGACCTCCACGCGCACCGGCGCTCCTTCGATCAACCTTGAGAAAGACCTCGTCCAGGTGCCACTTGTCGCCGGGGCCCGGGCTGCCTACGCCGCAGCGCGTCGTCGTACGTCTGTCCGAACTTGGCGCACCAGCGGCGGATGGTCTCGCAGGAGACGATCACGCCGCGGTCGAGCATGAGTTCCTCGACCTCGCGGAGCCGAGCGGGAAGCGGTGGTACAGCCACACCGCCTGGGAGATGACCTCGACCGGGCACCGGTGCCCCTTGCGCAACGGTGACACGTTCCCCACGGACGCCTCCTCCAGCATGATCAATCCGAAGATCCTCCCACCCCGTCAGCGAACGTGACAGTGCCCTCCTGACGCCCGACCGTATGTCGAGACAGCGTGCCGCATCCACTGTCTGCTGGCGGCGCCCACGAATGAGGACCGCACCCCTCTTGACGTGAGCACCGGGGTTGCATAGATATGGTCGCGCGGCCATACGGCTGACACGGACGGCCGGATACGGAGCCAAAGGCTTCGGACAGCGGGCATCCACTTCCTCGAAAGGTGTCAGGTCCATGCCAAATCTGCCTGGACTTGCGAGGAAGAGGTTCCTCGCTGCTCTGACGGCCGGCACTTTGCTCGCCGCCCTGCTGGCGGCTGTAGGGCCGATGTCGGCGCAAGCGGCCGAGACCGACTTCACCATCTACGACGGTGTCGCGACCAGTCCCGTGCTGATCGACCGGTCCTACGGCGGGGATCACGACGATCGCGACTACAGGCAGGTGCACCGCGCGGTCCAGGATCTGCGCCAGGACGTCGCGATGGTGACCGGCGCGATCGACGCCGGCGAGCTGCAGCGGCGCTTCGTCGACGACGAGGCGGCCAAGAAGGCACGCCTGGCGAGCGCCGACCAGAGCAAGGTCCCCGCTCTGCTGACCGAGGCGGACGGCGTGAAGACCGCGATCATCGTCGGCGTGATCGGTCAGAGCGAACTGATCGACGGGATCATCGACGCGGGCAAGTTCGACGAGGCCGCCCGGATCACCGGTGAGTGGGAGGGATACGCGATCAAGAAGGTGGTCGACCCCGTCGCCGGGGTCGACCGCGCTCTCGTGATTGCGGGGAGCGATGCCCGCGGGACGATCTACGGGATCTACTCGGTCTCCGAGGAGATCGGCGTGTCTCCGTGGTACTGGTACAGCGACGTCCCGGTCGAGCAGCGGGACGACATCGTCGTCGACGGCTCCCCGGAGATCGATGACGGCCCTGACGTGAAGTACCGGGGAATCTTCATCAACGACGAGGAACGCACCATCGACTGGGCGAAGGAGAAATTCCCCACGGACAGGGGGACGCCCGAGGTCAACTACTACAGGCACGTCTACGAGATGATGCTCCGTCTCAAGCTGAACACGCTGTGGCCCGCGATGCACGAGGGCACAACGTCGTTCAACGCGGCCACCGACACGGGGATGTTCGACGCCGGCACGCCGATCAACGCACGCGAGGCGGCTGCGTACGGCGTGGTCATGTCCTCCTCGCACGCCGAGTTGATGCTGCGCAGCAACGTCGAGGAGTGGCGACCGTTCTACGAGCGCAACAAGGAGGCGCTCGACATCAAGGGCTCGGATTACCGGTCGGCCTTCGACTACTCGATCAACAAGCCCGCGGTCGTCGAGTACTGGCGCGAGCGCCTGGTCGCCAACGCCGGCTTCGAGAGCATCCTCGCGCTGGGCATGCGCGGCGTGCACGACGGGGCGCCCGCGTTCACTCCCGGCAATCCGTACGGATTCGCCAACAGGGTGGAGATGGTCGGTGACGCCATCACCGAGCAGCGCAAACTGATCGAGGACGTCTACGGCAGCGTTGACGCCGTGCCGCAGGTGTTCATCCCGTACAAGGAGATGGCCGATCTCTACAACAACGGGCTGAAGGCCTTCATCCCCGAAGACGTGACGCTGATGTGGGCGGAGGACAACCAGGGCTACCTGCGCCAGGTGCCGACGCGGTCCGAAGCGGCCAGATCGGGCGGCAACGGAATCTACTACCACAGCTCCTACTGGGGCAGCCCGAAGAGCTACCTCTGGCTCAACTCCATGCCGATGTCGCTCATGGTCGAGCAGCTCGACCGAGCATGGAACACCGATGCGGGACGGTACTGGATTCTCAATGTCGGCGACATCAAGCCAGGCGAGATGAAGACCGAGCTGTTCGCGAAGCTCGCCTGGGACGTCGGCGGGTATGACGACACGAACATCGAGAGCAAGTTCCTCGTCGAACAGGTGAAGCGAGACTTCGGACTCACCGGGCGCGGGGCGGCTGTGGTCGCCGACGCGCTCGACAGGTTCTCGACGCTCGAAGGCACCAAGCGCGCCGAGCTCTGGGGCACGCAGAACCCCTCCGGCGTCCACTCGGCGGGTTTCCCCGGTAGTCGCTCGTTCCCCTTCAGCGCGACGTCGGACGGGGACGAGCTCCAGCGCTACATCAACGAGGCGAACGAGCTGGTGGACATGGTCGAAGGTGTCTCGGACGGATTGCACGAACGCTATCGATCCGCTTTCTACCAGCAGGTGGTCCACCGGGTTCGCTCGTACCGGAACATGGCCGAGCAGATCGGTTACTACTGGAAGAACCAGCTGTACGCCGAGCAGGGCCGCTACGGCAGCGCGAGGGTCTACGCGGTGCTGTCGAAGAACGCGCGCGACCGCATCAGGTCCGACGAAGCGCACTGGGACACCCTCAGCGACGGCAAGTGGAGCGAGGCGATCGGTTACAGCCATCCGATCACCTACTACGGCGGCGTCAACGAGGGCGTGGTGATGCTCACCGACGACCGGTATGCCACCGTCGCGTCTCCGTCCGACGGGGTGAGCGCCAACGCGGAGGGCCAGAAGGTGCCGGGCAGCGGCAGGCTGCGGTTCAACTCGGCATCACCCGAGGACGAACGGTATTTCGACGTGTTCTCGAAGAACGACGTCGCCGAGGAGTGGGTCGCCGAGGCGGACACCCCGTGGATCACCCTCTCGGGTGTGTCGGGCAAGACCTCTGCCGAGCAACGTGTCACCGTGACGGTCGATTTCGCGCGGCTCGATGCGAGCGCCACGGGGACGATCCGGGTCTACAACGCAGGCGACGGTGAGAAGACCGGCGATCCGGTCGCGACGTTCACGGTGGACGCGGAAAGGGCCACCGTGGACTTCCACGGCCGACCTGGAGGGTGCCGGCCGTCCCCGTCCCGGGGCTGTACGCCCGGCCACATCGAGGCGAATGGCTACGTCGCCGTCGAGGCCGAGCACTTCGCCGAGAATGTGGCCGGTGCCGACGGGGCGAGATGGCGCCCGATCGAGGGCATAGCTCAGCGCGGGGACGCCATGAAGGCGTTCCCGGAGACTGCACGGAGGGTCGACGCAGACTTCACGACCACCGCGCACCTGAAGTACCGGGTGTACTTCACGTCGAGCGGTCGGTTCACCGGCACCTTCTACCGAGTGCCGACCCTGAACGAGGGAAGAGAGGACGACGGCACCATCCGAAGCTCACGGACCGCGATCGGGATAGACGACCAGGTTCCGGCCTCGGCCAACCTCCGAGGCTGCGCACAGACGAGTTGTGGCAGCGCCTGGGGCGACAACGTCATGCGTGGGATCGAGCCCCTGACGTTCACGGTCAACGTCCCGAAGCCGGGTTGGCACGACCTCGTGGTCTACCGGTCGGACGTGGCCATCCTCTTCGACCGGATCATCATCGAAACCGACAGAGGTGCCGTCGGCGACGGCCTCGTCGGCCCGGCGGAGAGCCCCAACAACATCGCACAGGGTGGAGCTGTGCAGACGGCCGCGGTCGCGCCGCTTCCGGACGAGCTCTCGACACATCGCGCACTGCCAGCGGTCTCCCTGCCCGTCGGCGGGACTCGCACCGTCGACGACGTGGTGGCAGTGGAGTCGGACAGCGAGACCGCCTCGGTCGGCGACGACGGCGAGGTGATGATCATCGTTCCGTCGACGGGCAGTGGAGGTACCACTCGAGCAAGGGCGCGCAGGAGACTGCCGTCGAAACGTGGTACCGCAACCACGACCGTCAACGGGGCCGCGCTGGCTCCCCGGCGAGCACTCCGATCTCGCTCTGGGCACGGGAGTCCGGGACTCACGTGAACCAGACGCGTTGACGACGAATGCCTCGGCCGGGCGCTGTCACGTTGGTTGACTGGATGGGATGATCTTCTGGTTGATCGTGCGGGAGGGGGCTGTTCGTGGGGGCCGTGCCGCCGTCGTACAAGGGGCACCGGTACCCCGGTCGAGATCATCTCCCCCTGCGTGTGGCTGTGCTTCCGCTTCCCCCTCAGCTTCCGCGAGGTCGACGAGCTGATGCTCGAGCGCGGGATCGTCGTCTCCTATGAGACGGTCCGCCGCTGGTGTGTGCTTCGGAGTTCGGAAGCGGTCGACCGGTGGACTGGCTGGTGATCGCCGCCTACACCCAGCTCCGGCTCGCCCGACCGCTGGCCACAGACCTCCGCAGGCCCTGGGAGAAGCCCGCCTGACCTCCCATACGCTCAGCAGCCTTCCCGCCTGGATGTACGACGACCTTCCGGCGGCGACCCCAGGAGATGCTGAGCGGCCTCGCCGCCCAGCATCTGCCTCAGGTCGAGGAGTAAACGCTGGACGACCAGGTACCCCGTCTCGTGGCCCTGGATCGACACGGCCAGCAGCACGGCGCGCGGAGACAGCCGCAGCAGCCGCTCGACTCCGACGCCCCGGATGTCGGGGGTGTTGCCGGCGACCACGCTCAACAGGCCCTTCTGCACGCCGTCGCCCCTCAGTCGAGGTGGGCGACATGCGGCGGGGCGGGCACCGCGCGGAGCCGGTCGGGCAGCGTACCGTCGTCGGGCATCCCGGCCCTCAGCCAGGCACCGACCGCTTCGGCGTCGGCCCCGGTGACGAGCGGGCCGAGCCGTACGACGGCCCCGGCCGGCCTGCGATCCGCCGTACATGGCTGCACGGCGGCGTGCGGTCCGCGGTCCGACCGGCAGTGCAGAACCTTCTCCAGGCAACCGGTGGAGACCATGACCCCGTGGGGGCAGCCGCGGACGGCGCGACGCAGCCCGTCCATCAGCCCGTCGGTCTCGGCGTGACACGACGCGCAGACGACGAGGGTGAACGGACGGCTCTCACGGCCACGTGCCGCGTCACTCATACCCGCACCCTTCCACGATTTATTGAAAATGGTTTCCATTTTTATAGCACAGCCGGGCGCCCGCATCGACGCCCCCCAAGCCGACCGGCACACCCCCACCGGGTTCGGTGACCCAACTCTCGGCAACGGAGCGACAGTTGGCGGGCCCGTCTTTCGACACTCGCACCACCCCCTCGCAACAGTTCCTCGATGGCACGGACATCTCGTTCGTGGCGGCAAGGTCGCGCAGGTCCATCGGCGAGGAGCGGGTCTGACTGGTCCGCGACGGCTTCGCGTTCCCGAACTGCCGCACACAGAACCCGCGCACGGCCAAACCCAGCCTGCTCTGCTCCTGCTCCCAGGGCTTAAAGGCGTATACAGCGGGAAATGATGATCCCCGAACGGTTGTCTGAGTGGCTTCCGGTGCTCGACGGTGTCGCTCGACCGCCGGGGGCTGCAGCCGCCCGTGCATGGAAAGGGGGCCTGCCGTGCGTGCGCCCTTGTATCTGCAGCCGCGGTTGGAGCCACCGCTCTCTTCGTTGCTGGAAGCCGCTTCCTTCCTCCACTCCCTCGCCGACGCCCTCGGCTCACCGCTCAATGTGCTGCTGCCCGACCGGATCGTGGAGAACGCCGCGGGATTCCGCGGCGTCTACCGCGAGCACCACCTCACCGGCCGGGTCTACTTCGCGCACAAGGCGAACCAGGCGCACAGCCTGGTGCGGCGGCTGACGGCGACCGACCCGGCCGCGGTGGGCATCGACGTCGCCTCCCTGGGCGAGTTGCGGCACGCGCTGGAGTGCGGATTCACCGCCGACCGGATCATGGCCACGGGCCCCAAGGACCGCGAGTTCCTGTGGCTGGCCGCCCGCACCGGTGCCTGCGTGAACATCGACTCCCCCGCCGAACTCGAGCAACTGGCCGGGCTGATACGGGCGTACGACCTGCCCCGAGCAGATGTGCTGCTGCGGCTGACCGAGTTCGAAGCCTCCGCGTCCGCCGCGTCGGGCGCCCGGGTGCTCTTCCGGCGCAGCCGCTTCGGCTCGCCCGTGCGGGAGGTGGACCGCCTGCTCGACGCGGTCGACCGGCACCGGGACGCGGTCCGGTTGACGGGGGTCGCCTACCACCTGGACACCACCGGGGTCGCGGAGAAGGCTGTCGCGCTGGAGAGTTGCATCACGGTCATGGACGAGTGCCGTGCCCGGGGAATGGATCCGCGGGTCATCGACATCGGCGGCGGTTTCGGAGTCGGTTATGTAGCCGACGCAGGTCAGTGGGAGCACTACACCACCGAGCTGGCCGAGGCCGTGCTCGGCACCCGTCCAGCGCTCACATGGCGGGGCCACGGCTACGGGCTGCGGAACGAGGGCGGCACACTGCGCGGGGCGCAGGCGCTCTATCCGGCCCATCGTCCCACCGCAGGACCCGGATACCTGGACGAGTTGCTGGCCCACACCGCCCCCGTCTCGGGCCGCCCGCTGGGCACGCTGCTCCTGGAGCACCTCTACGACCTCGTCTGCGAACCGGGCAGGGCTCTCGTCGACCAGTGCGGACTCACGTTGGCGCGGGTGCTCGACGTGCGTCGGGCCGGCGCCGACTCGGACGACGTCCTGGTGCGTCTCGGTATGAACGCCGGGGACGTGAGCCTGGAGGAGCACGGTGTGCTCGTCGACCCGGTACTCCTCCCCCGCCCAGGAGCCCAACAGGACGCCGACGGCGGACCTGTGGGGGTCTATCTGGCCGGCAATCTGTGCCTGGAGGCCGACCTGATCACGCGCCGCAAAGTCTTCCTGCCCCGGATGCCGCACCCCGGCGATCTGATGGCCTTCGCCAACACCGCCGGATACGCGATGGACTTCCACGCCCATCATGCGCAGAGACAGCCGGTCGCCCGCACGGTCGCCGTCACTGGGGAAGGGGACACCTGGCGTTGGTGCCTGGACGAGGAGTACTGGCCGATCACGCGAGGGGGACCGGTTTCATGAGGTACGACAGCATCACGGACGCCATCGGCAACACACCGCTGGTGCGGATCGATCAGGCCGTGCACGGCCTGCGCCACATCGACCTGTACGCCAAGCTGGAGATGCTCAACCCCTTCGGCTCGGTCAAGGACCGGGCCGCATGGAACATGGCCCGCCCCGGTCTCGCCTCGGCGGCGGAGCGCGGTGCGACGGTCGTGGAGCTGTCGAGCGGCAACACGGCCAAGGCCCTCGCCCTGCTCGCGGGCATGCACGGCCTCAAGTTCAAGAGCGTCACCAACCGGATGCGGGTACCGGAGATCAAGGAACTTCTCCTTCTGCTGGGTGCCGAGATCGAGGAGCTGCCGGGGCAGAGCGAATGCCTCGACCCGACCGACACCGACGACCCGCTGACCCGCTTCTACCGGGCGCTCACCGAGGACGGAAACGCGTATCTGCACACGGACCAGTACTTCAACGCGCGCAACACCGAGGCGCATGCCACGGGCACCGGCCCGGAGATCGTCAAGGATCTGGACGGGCGGGCGCCGGACTGGTTCGTCGCCTGCGTGGGCACGGCGGGCTCCTCCACCGGTGTCGCTCAGGTGCTGCGCGAACAGGACCCCGGAGTACGGGTGGTCGGGCTCGTCGCCCACAAGTCGGACTTCATCCCCGGCATCCGCACCATCGACGAGGTGCATCAGGTGGGCCTGTTCGACCCGGCGACCTACGACACCATCGAGGCGGTCACCGCCGACGAGGCCATCGACGGGATGCTGACTCTGATCCGCCGCTGCGGACTCCTGGCCGGCCCCACCGGCGGCGCCGCCTATCACGGCGCGGTACGCCATCTCCGTACGGTGGACACCGAACTAGGACGGGCAGGTACCGCGGAGCGGCGGACGGCGGTCTTCATCGTCTGCGACCGCGCCGAGAGCTACCTCAGTTACGTACGGCAGCGCCGCCCCGAGCTCCTGGGCCGGCCGCCCCGGAAAAACTCCGCCGCTGCCCTGTCCGATGCCGAGGTGCGAGCGCAGGCCACGGTCATCGACACGGCGGACGCGCGGCGGTGGATCGAGGACGGGCAGCCGCGGCCCCTCGTGGTCGACCTGCGCGGGCCGCACGCGTACGCCGTGCTGCACATCGACGGCTCGGTCAACATCAACGACGAGCTGTTCGACGAACTCGTGCGCGGCGGCCTGCCGTTCAGTAAGCGGCAGCCGGTGCTGCTGGCGTGCCCGGTCGGCGAGAAGTCGGCCCGCTATGCCGCGCTGCTGACCCGCATGGGCCACCCCGACGTGCGCAGTCTGACCGGCGGGATCGTGGCGTGGCGCGACGCCGGTGCGCCGCTGGTGAGGGACTGACCCCATGGCCGACCTCGATCTGACAGAACTGGCGGACTGGCACAACGAGCTGCGGGAGCAGTTCCCTATCATCACCGCACACCCGGACGTTGCCTACCTGGACAGCGCCGCTACCTCGCAGAAGCCACGGGCCGTGCTCGACGCCGTGCAGAGGTATCTGACGACGGCGAACGCCAACGCCGGGCGGGGCAGCTATCCGTGGGCCAACCACACGACGGCACTGGTGGAACGGACACGGCAGCGTGTCAAGGAGTTCCTCCGCGACCCCGAACCGGAGCGCTCGGGTGTCCACTTCACCAGCGGCACCACCGAAGGTCTGCGGAACATCGCCCGCGACTGGCTCCCCGGCCATCTCACGGACGGCGACGAGATCCTCGTCCCCTTCGCCGACCACCGGGCGAACCTGGACCCCTGGCTGGAGGCCCGGCGGCTGCTGGCGGAGCAGGGCGTCACCGTGCACCTGCGGGAGCTGCCGTACCAGGAGTCGTCCGGCGACTACGACCACCGGGCGCTGGCCGAAGTCGTCGGCCCACGCACCCGCTTCGTCGCCGCCACACACGTCCACCACGTCTACGGCGGCGACATGAACGTGCACCGCATCCGCGAGGCCGTCGGTCCGGACGTGCCGATCTGTCTCGACGCCGCCCAGAGCATCGGTCATCTCCCGGTGTCCGTGAACCGGCTCGACGTGGACTTCGTCGTCTTCTCCGGGCACAAGGCGTTGGCCCTGCCCGGCTCCGGCGCGGTCTGGGCACGTAACGCACCCGGACGCGGCGGGGAGTTTTGGCCCGGCGGCTGGAGCGGCACCCCGAACACCGTGGGCATAGCCTCCCTGGAGGCCGCGCTCGACTGGCTGGACGCGGCGGGCACCGAGCGGATCGCGCGCTGGACGACCGCCCTGGGCGCCCGGCTCACCGAGGGGCTCCGCCGTCTGGCCTCGTACGAGATCCTGGGCTGTCAGACCAGTCTGGGCGCCGGCTCGACCGTGCAGCGGCGCCACGGCATCGTCACCATCCGACACTGCGAGATCCCGTCCGACGACCTGGGATTCATCCTGCACAGCCACGGCCTCATGGTGCGGGCCGACAACCTGTGCCAGGCGGGTACGGACAAACGGGACGGCTCGGTGCGGATCAGCCTCCACGTCCACAACACCGCGCAGGAGATCGATCGCCTACTGACCGTGCTGGCGACCCTGGAAGGGTAAGGTCAATGGAAACCGTTTCCAATAAGGGGTAGGTTCTGAGCCTACCCGGTACGGAGAGACGGAAGAGGCGACGCGAAGCATGGGCGTAGGCATGGGGACGGCCAGGCTGTGGGTGGAGCGCTGGGAACTGCAGCAGCAGCACTACGCCATCGCCCGCGAGGAGCGGTTCACAGTCATCGCCGACGTCGTCGAACACGTCGTCGCCCACCAGGACCGACCGTTGGTCCTCGACCTCGGCTGCGGACCGGGGTCGCTGGCCTCCAGGCTCACCGAGAGGCTGCCGGACGCGGAGATCGTCGCCGTGGACATGGACCCGGTGCTCCTGGAGCTCGGCCGTGCTCATCACGCGGACGCCGCCCGCTATGTGGACGCCGTGATCGGGGAGAGCGGATGGACAGACTCCCTCGGCCTGGACCGCCCCCTGGACGCGGTCGTCTCGACCACAGCCCTCCACTACCTCTCGGAACGGACCCTGCTGCGGACCTACCGTCAGCTGGAGAACCTGCTGAGGCCGGGGGGCACCCTGGTCAACGGTGACCACTTCGCCCCGGACGACCGGCGTTGCTCGGAGCTCACCGCCCATGTGGGGCGACGACGAGCCGAACGGTCACGCACACACGACCACGAGAACTGGGACGCCTGGTGGAGCGCGGCCGCCCAGGATCCGGAACTGACCGACCTGTTCGCCCAACGCGAGGAGCGGCAGGCGGCGCTCGCCCACCACGGAAGCGACAACGACCTGCCACTCGCCCGCCACGTCGAGCTCCTGGGGCAAGCGGGCTTCTGCCACATCACCCCGGTCTGGCAGTTCGGCGACAGCCAGGTCCTGGTCGCACTCAAGGACTGACCGACCTGTTGGAGAGGACGTCATCGGCGATGGGGAACAACGCTGGGGGAATCGGTGCGAACCTCCCGACGGCCCGACAGCGGGCAACCTGGCAGCGCTCGGCCGTCGTCGAAGCCCTCGCGAAGCGCCATGACTTCGTGTCCGCGCAGGACCTGCACACACTCATCGTCGCTGACGACACGCGCATCGGGCTGGCGACCGTGTACCGCGCGCTGCGGGACCTGGAGGCCACGGGCAGCGTGGATGTCCTCCAAGCGGGCGCCGGAGCACGACTATTCCGGCTGCGGGCGGCCGACGGGCACCGTCACTACCTGATCTGCCGCAGTTGCGGCCGCAGCCGACCAGTGGACTCCCAGGACGTCGAGGAGTGGGCCGAACGCGTCACCGCCGACACCGGATTCGCCGCGGTGGAGCACACCGTCGAACTCACCGGTGTCTGCTCCGGCTGCCGGTCCCGCCCGGACACCGGAGGAGAGCCGGCAAGCCCGTTGGGGCCGGGCCGGGACACCACGACGCGGCGAGCCCACGACGGCGCGAGCTGAAGGCGACCGTTTCACCGCCGCTGCGCCTCCGCGAGCATGCGGCCGCCCTCGTCACCGGCAATCCGCACCGAACCGGGCTGCCGGTCCCCGGAGACCGCCGCCGCACGTCCCCCATCGCCCGGCGACGAGTCCCTCCGCCGTCCGAAGGACCGCATCGCACAGTCACGCCCCGGGCCGACAGGACATGTCGAGAGAATTCCCCACGCCGGCGCGGAGCTTCAGGATGGCGTGAGGGTCAGGACTCGGTTGAGCGCGCCACCAGGGCGGGCGGTCAGGTCGGCCCAGGTGCCCGCCTCCGCGATGCGGCCGGATTCCAGCACGGCGATACGGTCCGCGCGACGGATGGTCGCGGGGCGGTGTGCGATCACGATGGTCGTACGGTTGCCCCGGGCAAGCGCGGCGGCGAGTCGGGCGTCGCCGCCGTTGTCCAGATGGGCGGTGGTCTCGTCCAGCACAAGGACCCTGGGCTCGGCCAGCAGGGCGCGGGCGAGGGCGATACGAGCCCGCTGGCCGCCGGAGAGGGTGACGCCGCGCTCCCCGACAAGAGAGTCCATGGGGGCGATCCCGTCGACGCCGCACAGCCGGGCGATTTCGGTCAGGAGGTCGTCGCCCGCGTCCGGTGCGGCGAGGCGCAGGTTCTCGGTGAGGGTGCCGTGGAAGAGGGGGGTGTCCTGGCCCACGACGGCGACGGCACGGCGCAGTTCGGCGTCGGCCACGTCACGGAGGTCGACGGGGTCGCCGTCGCGGGGCAGCAGGTGGACAACTCCCCCGGAGGGATCCCAGAAGCGGCCCAGCAGATGGGCGCAGGTCGACTTGCCGGCCCCCGAGACGCCGACCAGGGCGAGGGTCTGCCCTGCGGGAACCGTCAGGTCGACCGCGTCCAGCACGGGCCGGCCCCCGTAGTCGAAGCTCACTCGGTGCAGCCGGACGCCCAGCGGGCCTGCGGGAAGCAGGCGGGGTGAGGCGGGCTGCGGGGCAAGAGAGGGGGCCTTCACGGCCGCGTCGACGCGGGCGGCGGCGGCGCGCAGACCGACGGCCTGGCTCAGGGCCCTGGCCGACTCGGCGACCGGCCCGAGTACCGACAACGCCAGCGCCATCGCCGCCGGGGCCCACGCGCCGTGCAGCCGCCCCGAGTTCACGGACTGCGCGGCGGCGGCCACCACGCCGAGGACCGCGAGAACGATGAGCAGATCGCGGACGGCGGCCGCCATGGCCTCCCAGGCGGCCTCGGCCCGCTGCGCCTCACCCACCCGTCGGCCCTGCGCGGCGAGACGACGGCGCCGCTCGGCCAGCCCTCCGAAGGCGAGCAGTTCCCGCAGCCCGTCGACGGCCTCCACGGTGTCGGCCGAGAGCTTCGTTGCCGCGGCCCTGGTTCGGGCCCCGCGCGTGGCGCGTCCGCGCGCGTCGGCGAAGGGAGCCACGGCGAGCAGCGCGGCGACTGGCAGCACCGCCGCAAGGAGCCACGGCTCGACGGTGGCCAGCACCGCGGCCCCGCCTGTGAACACCACGCCGGATGCGAGGAGTTGTGCGGTGGTGTGGGCGTAGAAGAACTCCAGCGCCTCCACGTCGGCCATCGCCGTGGCGGCCAGGTCCCCGCTGCGCCGGCCGGCCACGCGGGCGGGAGCGCTGCGAGCGAGCCCGTCGAAGACCCGCACGCGCAGCTCGGCCAGTACCCGGTAGGCCAGGTCGTGCGAGAGGTCCATCTCGCGCCAGGTCGTCAGGGCACGTACGAGGACGAGGACGACCAGCGCCGTGACCGTGCCGGCCGACGGGGAACGGGACTCGATGACGGCGGTTCCCACGCTGTGCGCGGCCAGGGTGAGCAGCGCCACCAGAGAGCCCTGCTCGACGAGTGCGGCAGCGCAGGTGCGGGCCATCATGACCCGGTGCCCGGCGAGGGCGGGCAACAGGGCGCGCAGCGCGCCCCGCGGGGGCACGGGCGCGTCGATGGAGCCGGCCGGTGTCACGCCGGCGCCGGCGTCGATGGTGCTGCTCATGCGGCGAGCCCTCCTTCGTAGGTGCGGCCCGCTTCGACGAGCTCGGCGTAGACGCCCCCGGCGTCGATGAGGTCCTCGTGCCCGCCGATGGCGTCCACGCGTCCGCCGTCGAGCACCACGATGCGGTCGGCGTGCCGGACGGCGGCGAGCCGGTGGGCGACCAGCAGGACGGTCCGGCCGCCCGCGGCGTCCAGCAGTTCGCGGACGATGTGGGCCTCCCGGCGTTCGTCGACCGCGCTGGTGGCCTCGTCGAGGACGAGGACCCGGGCGTCGGCCAGCAGGGCGCGGGCGAGGGCGAGGCGCTGGCGTTGTCCGCCGGACAGGGTGGCGCCCCGTTCGCCGAGCACGGTGGCGTAGCCGTCGGGGAGGGCCGCGATCTCGTCGTGGATGCCGGCGGTCCGTGCCGCGCCGAGAAGTTCGTCGTCCGTGGCCGTCGGCCGGGCCAGGCGCAGGTTGTCGGCGATGGTGGCGTGGAAGAGGTAGGTCTCCTGCGAGACGACGGCTATGCCCTGCCGCAAGGAGTCGAGTGCGTACCCGGTGACGTCGCGGCCGTCGACGGTGATCCTGCCCTGCTGCGGGTCGCGGTGGCGCAGGAGCAGGGCGAGCAGTGTGGACTTGCCGGCGCCGGAAGGGCCGACGAGGGCGGTGGTGCGCCCGGCCTCGGCGGTGAAGGTGACATCGCGGAGGGCGGGCACCTCGGCACCGTCGTAGCTGAACTCCACCTGTTCGAAACGTACTTGGGGCGGATCCGGCCAGTGCGCCTGTTCCGTTGCCGTGTCGGGGACCACGGGGTCTGCGGTGCGCAGCGCCGCGAGTCCGTCCGCGGCCGATACTCCCAGGTATCCGGCGTGCCATTCGCGGGACAGGTCGCGTACGGGCCTGAAGCACTCGGAAGCCAGCAGCAGCATCAGATAGGTGCCGGTGGGAGTGGTGGATCCGGTGACGGCCGACCAGCAGGCGAGCAGCGCGGCGGCCACGGTGCCGCCCTGGATGGCCAGGTCGGTGAGTCCGGTGTCGACCAGTGACACGCGGAGCTTGGCGACGGTGGCCCGGTGCAGCGCCGCCGAGCGTTCCTCCAGCCGCTCACGGGTGCGTCCGACGGCACCGGCCGCTCGCAGCGCGGGCATGCCCTGCAGCGCTTCGAGGTAGTCGGCGCCCAGTTGCTCGTAGGTGTCCCAGTGTTCCTTGCCGCGCTTGGCGAGGAGCCGGTCCCAGGCGCGTGGGCCGAACAGGCCGAGCAGCAGAGCGGGTACGAGGCCGAGGAGGGCGACCGGTTCGACGGCGGCCAGTGCGGCGAGCAGCAGGGGCGGCACGGTGAGGGTGATGAGGAGCTGCGGTAGGTAGCGGGAGACGTAGGCGTCGACGCCTTCCACCCCGTCGACGAGGGTGGTGCGCACCGCCCCGGCGCGCGCGGAGGTCAGATGCGCGGGCCCGAGCCGGCCGAGGTGGGTGAGAAGTTCGTCCCGCAGACGTACCCTGACCCGCGCGCCGGCGCGGGTGGCGGTGTGCCGCTGCCACTGGCCGAGCCCCGCTCGGGCGGCGACGACGGCGAGCACTCCCCCGAGGAGCAGCGGGAGCCGGTCCGTCTCGCCCCGGGCCACGTCGGCGAGGGCGACCGCGAGCAACACGGCCTGCGCGAGGTGAGCGAGGGTGACGGCGCCCTGCAGGACGGTGGCCGCGAGCAGGGGGCGCTGTGCGTGCCGTGCGGCGCGGCGCAGCTCGGGGTGGACGATCACGAGGTCCCCTTTTCGGAGTGGGTGGTGCCGAGGGCCAGGCCGTGGACGATCCAGTCCCTGCCCGGTGCGGCACCGAGCGCGGCACCGAGGTCGGCCTGCTGCCAGGCGCCGACGGGGCGACCGGCCAGGCCGTGCCGGCCGGCGGTCACGTGAGCCACGTGGACGGCGAAGCCGGCGCGTAGATGGACCCGGCGGATCTGTGGGGCTTCGGCTTCCGTCGGACAGCCGTAACCGAGCAGCACGGCGCCCGCGTCCGCGATCCACGCCTGGCCCGCGGCCCAGGCTGCGAGGGTCGGGCGGGCCTCACCCGCGGCGAGACGCCGCAGTGTGCCGTCGGGTGCCGACTCCACGAGTGCGGGCTGTGGTTCGCCGACGGCCGCACACCACGCGAGTTCACCGGGGCTCGCCTCGGCGGCGGCGGCGAGCACCGCCCGCAGTGCCTCCTGGGGCGGGGTGCCCCGCAGCGGTGGCCGGGCGCTGCGACGGGTCGACAAGTCGTGGGGAGTGGGTGCGTCCGCGACCCGGTGGGCGGTCTCGGACGGGGCGAAGTGCAGTGCGGCCAGGGGGTCTTCGGCGAGCCCGTCGAAGTCGAGTGCCGTCGGCGGGACGCCCAGGGAGCGCGCCGCGAGCCACAGCGCCGCGGCGGCGTGCCCGGTGTCCAGCAGGATCAGAGGCCAGGCACGGTGGCCGTAGTGCGAGAGCGTGCGCTGTGCGGTTACGGACAGTTCGACGGTGGCCCCGGGCGGTGTGCCGTCGGGTGCCGGGCCGAGGCGGTGCACGCGGTGGCCCAGCGGGTCGTAGCCGTAGCGTCCGGGCGGCAGGGGGCAGCCGGTGCCCACGACGAGCCGGGCGTCCACCGGGTGCAGCGCGCCCGCCGACGGGGCGGGCCGCAGCCGTCCGGCGCCGTTCGAGGCCGCCAGGGAGAGGCGGAGCAGCCGGCCCAGGTCGAGTTCCCCGGGGCGGGCTTCCGGCAGGGGAAACACCGGTCCGGGCCATGGTCGGACGGCGGACCCCGCAGGCGTGTCCGGGCCCGGCTTCTCCGGGGTACGGGCTCGGGCGAGGGCGGTGACGAGATCCACAGGTGGTCCTCACATGTGGGGCGGAGGAGCCAGCGTGAAGTCTTCCGGCACACTCGGCGCGGTGGTGCGCCAGCCACGGGCGACGGCGGTGTCGGCGAGGCGTGGGGAGCCGAAGTACCCGAAGGCGGCCGGTGCGTTGGGTATGAGGCCGGAGACGAGGACCCGGGCGACGCGCAACGGCGTTTCGGCCACGTCCTCGGTGGTGAGGTCGAACGTCATGACGCGGTGACCGCCGTCGTGGAGTGCGCGCTCCAGCCGGTCCCGGCTGCCGGGCTCGACGGCGTCGACGGGTACGGTCCCGTGCGCGGGCTCGGTGAACCGGCGGGCCTCGGGCGCCATCCGTTCGTCCAGCCAGACCTGGACGTGCGCGCCCAAGTCCCGTACGTGGGCGAAGTCTTCGCCGCATGAATCGAGGTAGCGGCGGTCCTCGCGGTGGTCGAGGTAGAGCCCGCGGGCGAGCAGTCCCGCCTCGACGGCCTGGAACACCCAGCCGTCGGGATCGGCGAGGCCCCGCGTGAAGACCCAGGTGTGGACGGCCTCCAGCACGGCCTTGCGGGCGGCCTCGGCCGGGTCGTACTTGCAGGCGAAACCGGCGGCGTAGAGCCCGAACCGTGGGTCGCGGACGAGCGCGGCCATGCAGGGGGCGAACTCCGAGGGCATCTCTGCGAGATGGACGTCGAGCCCGGACCCGGCGAGGTCGTCGGCGAGGCCGGGCACGCTCGCCGGATCGATGCCACGGGTCGGGCCGTCGAGGTGCCACCACAGTTCGAGGGCGTCGCGTTCGACGATCTCCAGCAGGCCACGCTCGACCGCGTCGTCGAAGCCCTGCCCGGTGGCGATGCCCGCGTAGTTGAGGTGGTGGGTGCGGGGCAGCGAACGCAGGTCGCCCTGGCGCCAGTTGAGATGGGTGAGAGCGACGGGCGCCCACACTTCGGCCCTCTCCCCGTGGGGCAGTCGTTCCTCGCCGCGCGTCCACAGGGAGGGGGTGTCGGGGGTGAGGGGGTGGTAGGGGAACTTCTCGCGGGCGTACTGCCAGTCGGCGTAGGCGGGCAACTCGTCGGGGCCGTACAGCCGCAGACCCTTGCCCACCAGTTCGGCGGCTGTGGCGCGCAGGGGGGCGTCGGGGTGGCCGGGCGGGGGCACGCGGTTGCCGCAGTAGCGCTCGATTCCCTCGGCTATCGCGGCGATCCGGGCGGCCTCGGGGTCGCCGAAGGTGGTACCGAGCGACACCCGGTCGGCCGGCCACAGGCCGAGCTTGCGGGCATCGGCGATCTCGGCGGTGAGCGCGGTGTAGCGGGGTGGGGTGCCCGGCGGGTGCTCGACGGGCTTGACCGAGCGGACGATGCCGCACACGGGGTCGACCAGGGCTTCCAGTGGCAGCGCCGTCATCGCAGGATCTCCTGTACGGGATCGGTGGGGGTGGGGCGGGAGCGGAGCGCGGGCAGGCGGAGCGCCACGTGCCCGGGGTGGACCTCGCGCCGGGAGGCGAGGAGCCGGGTCGCCGTGACCGGGTCGTCGCCGGTGTGGGGGTTGCGGGCGTGGGCGGGGAAGTGGTGTCCGGCGATCTCCAGACGGAGCCGGGTGCCCGCGGGCAGCCGCCGTGCGAGCGGACCGAGCCCCACGGTGAACTCGGCGGCCCTTCCCGGGGGGTCCGCGCGCCGGACGATTCCGACGGCGAGCCGCTCGGCCACGCCTTCGGAGGTGACCGCGACGAGCCGTGCCGCCCAGTCCGCGGACCGGGTGTCGGCGGTCGCACGGATCCGGACCTCAGCGGAGCCGATGACGTCCAGTGGGCGCGGCAGCGGCGGGGTGACGAACAGGCAGCGGTCGGGCGTGCCGTCTGTGGGGACGGTCAACTCCTCGGAAGAGACGGGCTGTTCGGGGTCTGCCGTGAAGGAGGCCCCGTGCAGCAGCCGTAAGTTCTGTGGGTGCGGCTCACCCTGTGTCTCGACGGGCACCCACAGGGGGCTGCCGCCTAGCCCGACCGCGCCCCCGCGTCCGGACGTGAGGCCTCCGGTGAGGGCCAGCCGGGCCCAGCGCGCGTAGAGCTCGCCGAGGTGCACCCGGTGCGCGGGCCGGGCGTCGGTGCCGGGCGCGGCGACGAGGCCGTGCCCCCAGGGACCCAGCAGCAGGCGTGAGGAGCCGCCCCATCGGCGCCACAGGCCGACGGTGTCGTCGGTGAAGTGGTCGTGGTGGCCGCCCACCGCGAGCAGGGGCATCCCGGCGCGCTCGGCCCGTGCCGCGAGCAGGTCGCGCTCGCGGTGCCGCCACAGGCCCCGCCAGGAGGGCAGGCTTCGGCCGAGCCGGGCAGGGAGGTCGGTCAGCGGCAGGTGGGCCAGCAGGCCGGGGTCTTCGGTGAGAGCGTTCGCCAGGGCGTCCTCGTCGGAGTCGCGCCGGTCACCGTGGGCGGCCCACCATCCCGCGCGGGCGGACAGCCGTTCCACGCCCGAGGGTTCACGAGCCGTCTCGGCGAGGCCGAGTGCGGGCACGGCGGCGATGACGGCGTCGGGGCGGGCGTCCTCGGGTGCGTCGAGCGCGAGGGCGACGGCGCAGTGAGCGGCGTAGGAGGCCCCGACCGCCACGACGCGCCCGTCGCTCCAGGGCTGCCGGCGGATCCAGCGAGCCGCCTGCGCCCCGTCGGCGACCTCGTTCTCGTACGGGTGCCACTCCCCCGGCGACGCGTGTCGGCCGCGTACGTCCTGAACGAGGGCGACGAACCCGCGTTCGGCCCAGCCTCGCAGTTCGGCGCGGTGCCGACGCCGGTCGTAGGGCGTGCGGATCAGGACGGCCGAGAAAGCACCGTCACCGTCCGGGAGTTGGACGTCGGTGGCGAGGCCCTCGACGGCTTCGGTGAACGACGTCATCCGGCCTTCCCCGGCATCGGGGCGACGTCGGGGACGGGCAGGACGGGGTGCTCGGTGACGGTCAGCGTGCGCAGATCGACGCGCCGGAGCCGACGGCGCGCGGGCAGCCCGCCGGGGTGGGGGGCGTCGGTGGCCCACCGGATGAGGTCGTCGGCCAGCAGGGCGGCGAGCAGCCCGGCTGCGGGCACGGTGAACTGCACGGGCGCGCCGGACGTGCGGGGTCCGCTCCAGTAGGCGGCCAGCTCGCGGTGGGCCGGCGTGGCGGCGAGCCTGCGGGCCCGGACATGAGCCGAGGTGACGTCCCCCGGAGCGGCCGCGAGGGGTTCGACGCAGACCTGCCAGCCCTCACGGTGACAGCGCAGCCAGGCGACGCCACGCTCGGGCAGCCGGTCGGCGGCGTCCCACAACCCCTCGGGAACGGGACCGTCGAGACACCACACGACGGCGGCGGGCACCGCGTCGGCCGGGGCGCCGGATGCGGCCTGATCCGCACGGCCCAGGTCGTCGGGTGCCAGGGAAGCCTCGTCCGCCGGGCGACCGGACGTCGCAGGCGCCGCGTCGGCGAGGCCGGCCACGGAAGTGACGCCGGTCAAGCCGTCCGCCACGGGAGTCACGCCTGTCAGATCGTCGGGTTCCGCCGACCGCGGCTCCGCACCCGAGGCACGCAGGAGCGCGGCCAGCGGCTCGGTCAGCGCGGGGGCGCCCAGCAACAGGATGTCCCGGCGCTCGTCGGGCCATTCGGCGCGGCGCGGGACGTCCGCCATGTATCCGGCGCCGTCGAAGGCCCGGAGGAGTCGGTCGAGTTCGGCGTCCGGCTCGCCGGTGGACCGGCCGGACAGCCGGGAGAGCAGGGCGCCGTCGTCCGCGTCGCCCGTCCGTACGCTGAGGAACTCCCCGTCGGCCGTGCGGACGGCGAGCCCCCGCCCGGGTACGGCGACGATCTCGACACCGGATGCGAGCTGGCTGCGGGACACGTCGGTTCTCCTGTGGGAAGGGGGGCCTGAGTGGGCGTGGGCCCGCCCGCACGGTGACGGGCGGGCCCACGGTCGAGCTGCTTGACCCGCGTTTACTCCTCGGTGTCGTCGAAGGGGTTCTCGACGAGCGCGTTGGAGTGGGTGGCCGAGGCGTGAGCCAGCTGGCCCGGGTCGGCGATCGGCGCGAAGACCTGCTCGTTGTCCATGAACTCTCCTTCATCGCGAGGGAAGTACGGCGTTCTTTGAACGCCACATGACAACCTACTGAATATGATTTTCATATTCTAGTCCTGTGAGGGGGTGATCTGGGTAACACACCGGCCAGCCGCCCTCGGGGTCCCGGCCGACCCGTCCCGCCACCTTGAGCACATCCGCGAGCAGCCCGGGGGTGACGACCTCTTTCGGGGTCCCGTCGGCCACCACGCGGCCGTCCCGCAGGGCGACGATCCGCTCGGCGAACCGGGCCGCGTGAGCCAGGTCGTGCAGCACCATCACGACGGTCAGACCGCGCTCCTCGCGCAGCCGCACCACGGTCCGCAGCACATCGAGTTGATGGTGCAGGTCCAGGTACGTGGTCGGCTCGTCGAGCAGCAGGACGCGGGTGTCCTGCGCGAGCGCCATCGCGAGCCGGACCCGCTGCCGCTCGCCCCCCGACAGCGCGTCCACGTCCCGGTCGGCCCACCGCTCCACGCCGACGTCGCGCAGGGCACGCCGCACGACCGGGTCGTCGCCTTCGCGCAGCATGCCGAGAGGGCCGCGTGCCGCGTACCGCCCCTGCCTGACGAGGTGCCGGACGGTCATACCGGGGACTGCCGGGGCCGACTGGTGCAGCAGCGCGACCCGTCGGGCGGTGGCACGCCGGGAAAGCCCCGCGAGGTCGTCGCCCCCGAGCAGGACGCGCCCCTCGTCCGGCCGCAGCAGGCCGGCGGCCAGCCGCAACAGGGTCGACTTGCCACAGCCGTTGAGGCCGATGAGGGCGGTCAACTCGCCCGGTTCGACGGTCACGTCGACGCCGCGCAGCACGGGGCGGCCGGGGTAGCCGAAGCGGACTCCCTCGGCGCGGATACCCAGGGGTTCGGTCATGTTCTGTCCTTCGTCGACATCAGAACGTCCGGCCGGGCGCCCGGCGTACGACGACCAGCAGCAGCACGGCCCCGAGGCAGGTGGTGAGCGCCCCGACCGGCAGCGTGAGCCGTCCGCTGTCCAGTACGACGGCCAGCAGCCGCGAGGACAGTTGCGCCGCCGCGTCCGCCCCGCACACCACGGCCGCCCCCACGAGGGCGGCGCCGGGCAGCGTCAGCCGCAGGTCCGCACCGAACAGGGCGAACGCGAGGTGCGGCACCAGCAGCCCGACGAAACCCAGCGCCCCGACGGCAGCTACGGCACCCGCCGTCAGTGCCACGGCGCACAACAGGGCGAGGGTCCGGGCACGCGCGGCGGACAGCCCGGCCGCACCCGCGATGTCGTCACCGCAGCGCAGCAGGGTCAGCGGTCCCGCCAGCAGCCACGCAAGCACACCCCAGGCCAACGCCCACGGCCACAACAGGTGCCAGTGCTGCCACACCCGGCCCTCCGTCGTGCCGACGAGCCACTGGACGACACTGCCGAGCTCTCCCGGCGCGACCAGCAGCACCATGGCGGTGAGCCCGCCGAGCACCGCCGACACCAGCACCCCGTAGACAGCGGTCTGCGCGGGATCGCCCCCGCCACGGCCGGCGAGCAGCCACAGGAGCGCGGCCCCGGCGAACCCGCCCAGACACGCGGCGGCGACGACCGCGAGGGGCGATTCCCAGCCCGCCAGTCCGAGACCGGTCGCGGTGACCGCCCCGAGCACCGCGCCCGGGGTCACGCCGGTGACCTCGGGGCCGGCGAGCGGGTTGCG
The DNA here is from genome assembly GCF_042802995.1 of Streptomyces sp. NPDC057438. NCBI lineage: Bacteria > Bacillati > Actinomycetota > Actinomycetes > Kitasatosporales > Streptomycetaceae > Streptomyces > Streptomyces sp. NPDC057438. Next base: position 81,397 of record NZ_JBHVDD010000017.1, on the reverse strand, counting down.
CAGCGCGGACTGCAGGACCAGGCCCGCCACGCCGAGGCACGCCCCCGCGCCGAGGGCCACCAACAGCCGAGGCAGACGGAGTTGGAGCAGGATGTGCCGCTCCGTCGCGTCACCACCCCCGCCGAGGACCTCCCGGACCACGGCCGGGGACATACCGCGCCCGGCCAGCAGTTCCGCGCAGGCGCACACGACGAGGAGCACGGCAAGCGCCCCGAATCGCCGACTCACTTGGTCTCCTCCGATGTGGTTGCCCCATCGGCCGGGAGACGGGGGCCGGAGGGACCGGCGCCTTCGGACATCTCTCCATGGCCGCGGCGTCCTGGCCGTCGAGAGGGTTCCACCCCCGATGGCTCGATGTATGCGGCTTCAAATCCGGCCTCCGGCCGCTCCGAGCGCTCGGCCTCGGAGCCCGCCGCCGACTGGGGAATCCTCGGTCTCCGCTTTCCCGACCGGAGCAGAGCGACACCGACGGGCACACCGAACAGGGAGGTCCAGGCACCGACGGGTGTCTCCACGGGTGCCAGCGCCAGCCGGGCCGGCACATCGGCGACGGTCACCACGACGGCGCCCCACGCAGCCGCCCATGGGAGCCAACGCACCGCGTCCGCCGACGGGTTGAGCCGCCGCGCCAGATGCGGGGCGAGGAACCCGACCCACGCCACCGGACCGCACACGGCGGTCACGGGTGCGATCAGCAGGACGGCGATGGCCAGCGCCGCGAACCGGGCACGGTGCACACGGACACCCAACGCCTCGGCGTCCTCGTCCCCCAGCCGCAGCACCGAGAGCACCGGCGCGCACAGCACGAGCGCGGGCGCCGCGACGAGCAGCCAGGGCCACAGCCCGGTGACGTCGTCCCAGGTACGGGCGGAGAGCGAACCGAGCAGGTACCGGTAGATCAGTTGGAGGTCCAGCTGGTCGGCCATGACCATGAGCACGAGCAACGCGGCCTGCAGGGCGGCGGCGACCGCGGCCCCGGTGAGCAGTACGGCGGACGGGCTGCGTCCCAGTCCGGCGGCGAGCAGCGTGAGCCCGCCGCCGAGCGCGGCCCCGCCGACGGCCAGCACGGGCTGGGCGGCGGCCGGGATGGACACCGCCAGCACCAGGGGCGCGGCGACCCCGAGCGCGGCCCCGGAGGAGACGCCCAGCATCTCGGGGACGGCCAGCGGGTTGCGCAACGCTTCCTGCAGGACGAGCCCTGCCGCGCCCAGGCAGGCCCCGGCGATCAGCGCCAGCACCAGTCGGGGCACGCGCAGTTCGGTGACGACGATCCCGGCGAGTGCGCGGTCCCCGTCCAGCAGCGCACCGGGCAGGCGGTGCAGGGGGACGTAGGGCGTGCCCAGGCTCAGCATGCAAGCGGACGACGCGACCAACAGAGCGGTCACTGCGAGGAGTTGCCACGGCCTGCCGGGGCGCGGGAACCGTACGGACCGCCGCCCGTCCGAGGTCGCGTCACCGGCCGCGGTTTCTGTCGCGGTCGGTGCGGTCACCGCAGGGCGGCCGTGGCTTCGTCGAGGACGATGCCCAGCGAGCGGGTGCCCCGGCCCTTGGCCCACACCTCGGAGTTCACCTCGTGAACGTCCCCGTTCCGCACGGCCGGGATCTTCCCCCACAGCGGGTTCTCGGCCAGCTTCTCCGACAGCTTGCCGTCCGGCTCGCCGAAGCTGATCGTCTCGACGAACAGCACGTCCACGTCACGCGCAAGGATCTCTTCGAGGCTGTAACTGCCCTCCACTCCACGGGACTTCCAGGGGTAGTCCGCCAGCTTGGGGAAGAGTCCGGCGGCCACGTCCGTGCCCGGGGTGGCGACGCCGAAGTTCTCGTCGCTGCCGTAGATGACGAGCGCGGTCTTGTCGCTCTTGGTCCGCTCCGCGTCGGCGAGCTTGGCGCGGAAGGTCTTCTCGGCCTTCTCGCCCTCGGCGGTGCGGCCGGTGAGCGCGGCGACGTCGCGCAGGTAACCGACGCTGTCCTGCCACTTCTCGGGCTGCATGGGCCAGAACGTGGTGGCGCCCTTCAGAGACGGCGCCAGCTTGCCGTGGGTGTCTTCGAGGCCGATCACGAGGTCGGGCTTGTGGGAGAGGATCGCCTCCACCTCGGGCGCGATGAAGCCGCCGGGGATGACGTCGACCTTCTTCGCCTTCTCCGCCCCGAGAAATCCGGGCTGGGCCAGGAGCGCGCTGTTCGTGGCCGTGGGGACGATGCCCAGTTCGGTCAGGATGTCGTCGCAGAGCGCGAACAGGCAGACGATGCGCTGCGGTTCCTGCTTCAAGGAGATCTTGACGCCGTTCACGTCGGTCAACTGACGTGTCGCCTCGATCGGTTCCACGGTGACGTCGGTCTTCGCGTCGGCCACCGCGTCCTTTTCACTCGTGGGTTCGGTGGACGCCCCGCACCCGACCAGAGCGGAACCCACGATCGCCGCGGTGATCCAGGTACGGACGAATCTCGACGGTGAGCCCAGCATCGATGCCCTCGCTTCTTCTCATAATCCCGGAACGCATCGAAGATACACGACGATAATCGTTTTCATTAGATGGTCTCTCAGAAGGGTTCTCGATGAACGCCGACCCACTGCTGCTGGTCTCCGACCACGTAGGCGGATCCGTCCATGTGCTGACCGTCCCGGACGGCGTGGAGACACATCGCCTCACCGGCCGCCACCTCTCCGAACACGCCGGCTTCCTGGCGCTGCCTGGCGGCAGAGCGGCCTGCGTCGACGACCGCAGGGGCGAGCTGCTGGTACTCGACCCGTTCGGCACCGAGCTGGTGGAGGCCGCAGTCCCGGTCGCCGTGCCGGCCGAGCACCTCGCCTGCGACCCGTCAGGGCGGTGGGTGGCCGTCACCACGGGCCTGGGGGAGAACGGCAGTCCATGGTCCGACCTGCTGACGGTCGTCGACCTGGCCACGGGAGACGCCACGCGGGTGCGCACCCGCGTGGGCGAGCCGGGCGTGACGGTCATGGGCAGCGGCGACCCTCTGGTCGTCCTGCGACACCGGGAACCCGGCGCACTCGCCGTCCACCGGTTCGCCGACCTGCTCGGCTCACAGCCCGGCTGCCCGCCGGTCACGCCCCACGCACACCTCGCCCTGCCGGACGACGGGCACGGCGACGCCCAAGCCCCTTGCCTCGGCCACGTCTTCGCCGCCACGGGAGAGGGCGTGCACCGGGCGCGCCGCGAGGGTGACGCACTCGTTCCGGAGCCGACGATCCCGTGGGGTTCGCCCGCCCGAGGCTGGTACCTGCGGCTCGCTCCCCGGCGACGGGCGCTGTGGTCGACCCTGCGGGGCGGCCCCGCGGACCCGCTGCGCTGGCCGGAGTGGACGAACCAGGCGTGGCGCCATGATCTGGAAACGGATCGCACGACCCTGACGAACCTCGGCCCGGGACTGGTCTTCCGGCTGGCCCTCGCCAAGGACCACACCGCGTTCACCCGCATCCACCCGGACGGCGACGAACTGGTCCTGCTGGACGACGACAACACCGTACGTCGTGTCCCTCTCCCCGCCATGGACGGGGCTCCCCATCGCGGAGGCACACCCTGGGAGGGCGTCCAACGCCGTGCGGTGGCCGCCTCGCCAGGTGCCGACTGGGTCGCCGTCACCCGCGGCGGCCACGGCGAAGTCCACGTCTTCGACGCCCGAACCACCTCTGAGACAACCCGCTTGAAGCTGGACACGCCCCTGCACCACGGCGGCCACGTGATGCTGCGCACGCAGGACGACGGTGCCGAGGGGGACCCGGCAGGGAGGTGATCCCACCACGATGCGGCCGGACTGCCCGGCCGGAGGGCCGCGGCGCGGAGGTGACCGTGCCCCAACGGACGGTCGAACACGGACCGCATGAGGCGCCGACCGCATCGCCCGCGCCAGCGCAGCCGATCTCACGACGAAGCCGCACCGGAGCGCTCCGGTGCGGCTTCGTCGTCTCACGGCTCCGCGCAGAGGTCCCATCAGGATGGTTTCCGGCCGGGCTTCGCCGTATCACCCGCTATCACAGCCACCCCTATGACTACCGAAAGGGCATTCATGCAGGTCAGCGACCTGCGACGGCAAGACGCCGCAGGTCACGGAGTTGGCTGGTCCCTTCCGGGACATCTGAGCGGCACGGTGTCGTACCCCGCGAAGGCATGGGGGCACGGCACCTCAGCATGATGACGACGCGAATGTGCTGTGCCGTTCGGGTCGGCAAGGTGACGGCGATCATCCCTCCGGCAGCAGCGCCCGGCGACGGCGTCGGGCGTCACCGTCAAGAGCACCTCCAAGCCGCTGATCAGCCGCACGGCCAAGGGCAAGGCACTCGACATCGAGGCGACCTTCTCCCTCAAAGACGCCGACCGCTTCGGCCCGAGGGTGCGCACCGGCGCAGGCGGCGAGGAGACCGTCATCGGCTACGACACGACGACCCAGGAACTGTACGTCGACCGCACCCGCTCCGGCGTCGGCGACTTCAACAGCACCTTCCCCGGCGTCCAGACCGCACCCCTGAAGCCCAAGAACGGCAAGGTCAAGCTGCGGATCCTCGTCGACTGGTCCTCCGTCGAGGTCTTCGGCGGCAACGGCGAGGCCGTGATCACCGACCAGATCTTCCCCGACCCTTCCAGCACCGGCGTCGAGGTCTTCGCCGAGGGCGGCACCGTCACCCTCAACCACATGCAGGCGTGGCATCTGAAGTCCATCTGGCGGTGACGAGCCGCGGGTCCGTGCGCCGGCCGGCCAGGGGCGGCTACCGGCGCGTGCCTCGGCCATCGAGCTGGGGCTGCTCCCCGAACAGGATGCGGCGGTTCTCGAAGCGGGCGAACAGGTCGGCCGCCACCTGCCGGGGCACGGGGTCGGTCTCGTCGTACTTCTCCGGCCCCTCGGCGACGGCGACCGCGTGCGCGCGGGACAGGCGCAGCCCGAACCGCTCGGAACGGGCGACGAGTTGGCCCTGGTCCCCGCGGCCGTTGAGCAGGTCGTCGATGAACTCGCGGCGGGCGGCCTCCTCCTTGCGGACCACGAGCCGCTGGGCGCGCTCGTAGCCGTCGGCGAAGGCGTCCACGGCCTGCTCGATGACGGCGAGGACGCTGTCGGGGTCGGCCGCGCGCAGCCAGTTGTCCCGGCCGGCCACCAGGTGCGCCCGCACCAGGGAACGCCAGCCGTGCCCGGCCTGCGCCGCCCGCGCGCCGAGCGCCCGCCGCGACTCGATCTCGTCGCGGGTCAGACGGCGGCCGGTGGGCGCGGCGTCCGCGAGGACCTGCTCGAAGCCGTCGAGGAAGTCCTCCCCGGGGAGAGCGTCGCCCGCGTGGGCCGTGGCGGCACCCTCACCGGCCGCGGCCCTGGCGCCCGCGCTCCGGCCTGTCCGCGCCCTGGATGTCCGTGCTCTGGACAACCGCGCTGCGCATGTCCGCGCCCCGGCCGTTCAGGCCGGTCGTTCACGCTGGTGACGTCGCCGTGGTGACCGTTCATGGTGCAGGTCCTCCCCGTGCGGTTCGAGGCCCGAGGCCGATGTGGTGTCACCGCCCGGTGGCGCCGCGCGGCGCGTCAGACGTTCGCGTGGACCGCCTCTGCGGTGGGCTCGGGGTCGGGGTCGGGTCGTGTCGCCGGTGTCGGTCGGGCCTCGGCCGGCCCCCGGCCGACGAGCCGGGTGAGCCGGGTGGCCAGGGGCTCGGTCCAGCGGGCCGTGAGGGGGCCGAGGACGACCAGGATGAGGACGTACGCGGTCGCGAGCGGACCGACGCGGGGCTCGACGCCGACGGCGAGGCCGGCGATGACGATCGAGAACTCCCCCCGGGCGACCAGTGTTCCGCCCGCCCGCCAGCGGCCCTTGGCGGAGATCCCGGCGCGGCGGGCCGCCCAGTAGCCGGTGGCGATCTTCGTGAGGGTGGTGACGGCGGCCAGCGCGAGGGCCGGGAGGAGGACGGGCGGGATGGCGGCGGGGTCGGTGTGCAGGCCGAAGAAGACGAAGAAGACCGCGGCGAACAGGTCCCGCAGTGGGCTGAGGATGCTGCTTGCGCCCTCGGCGACCTCACCGGACAGCGCGATGCCGACCAGGAACGCGCCCACGGCCGCCGAGACCTGGAGGTGCTGGGCGACCCCGGCGACGACGAGGGTGAGACCGAGGACGACCAGGAGGAGCATCTCGGCGCTGTCGGAGGAGACGGCACGGCTGATCAGCCGGCCGTGGCGCAGGGCGACATAGAGGACGGCGCCCACCGTGCCCAGGGCGATCAGGAGAGTGAGGGCGCCGCCCGCGAGGCTCACCCCGGCGAGCAGCGCGGTGAGGATCGGCAGGTAGACGGCCATCGAGAGGTCTTCGAGGACGAGGACGCCGAGCACGACCGGGGTCTCGCGGTTGCCGAGGCGGCGCAGGTCGCCGAGGACCTTCGCGATGACGCCGGAGGAGGAGATCCAGGTGACGCCGGCGAGCGCGACGGCGGCGACCGGCCCCCAGCCGAGCAGCAGTGCCATCGCGGCGCCGGGGACGGCGTTGAGGACGAAGTCGACCGCGCCGGAGGAGTACTGGGTCTTGAGGTTGGTGACGAGTTCCGAGGCGCTGTACTCCAGGCCGAGCAGGAGCAGCAGGAGGATGACGCCGATCTCGGCGCCGGTGGCGACGAACTCCTCGCTGGCCTGCAGCGGAAGTATGCCGCCCTGGCCGAAGGCGAGCCCGGCGAGCAGATAGAGCGGTATGGGTGAGAAGCCCACCCGTCCGGCGAGGCGGCCCAGCAGACCCAGGGCGAGAATGATCGCCCCGAGTTCGATGAGCATGGCGGTGGTGTCGTGCACGGGCGTCTGTCCTCCGTTGACGAGTGCGGTGACGGCGTCTGTGCCTGGTTCGGTGCGGCGCGGTGTCGGGTGCGCGTGCGGATGCGCGGGGCGAAGGGCGCGGGCGGCCGTGCCCGTGCCGCGGGCGAGAGGCGGGCGGGTCCTCCGGCCGGGCGGGGCCGTCGGTGGCGTACGGACGCGTGGGTTCCCCCGGGGGCGATCGCCCGCATGACGAGGCGTCGACCGTCCGACGGCGTCGGGCGGTCGACGGACTTCTCTCCGGCGGCGGGGGCGTCAGTGCGCGCGGCGGTCGCTCGGACCCGCGGCGCGGCCGGTATCGGGTACGGCGTCGCGAGCGGCGTTCAGGACGCGCACGCGGATGATTCGCCCCATGTCACGCCTCCCCCACACATGGTCGGCGCGGCACCGACCCACCCTCGAGCGAATGAGCAAATAGGCGCTCAGCAGAGCGTAAGCGCTTGGTAAGGAATTCTAGCGCACTACAAAAAGGTAAAATCACACAATAGGTGAAGCGCCGCCCATTTCCCTTGACCTCAGGCTCATCCTGTCACTCGCCGATCTCGACCTTGCCGTTGTCACCGGCCCGCGCGGGGGTCTTGTCCCGCACAACGCCTCCTGGGTAAGCCCACGATGCCGTCCTGCCGCATCAGGAACCGCTGGGCGGCGGCCCGGATCGAGTCCTCCGTGCCGCCGACCAGGCGGGCCGGTTCATTGCCGCATTCCGGCAATGTTCGCGCGCCTTCCCTTGCTGCTTTCCGGCTCAGGCCGCGGCCCGCCGTACGACCTCCGCGACCTCGTGGCCCGCCTCGACGATCGCCGCGCGGACGGCCGCGTCGTCGGCCGTCTCCCCGCGTACGGTCACCAGGCCGGCGCGAATGTCGACGTCGACCTCGGTGACGCCGGGCACCTCGGCGACCTCCTCGGCCACACGCGTGGCGCAGTGGCCGCAGCTCATGCCGGACACGGTGAAGTACTTCTCGGCCATGGGTCGCTCCTGTCCTCGGGCGGCCCGGTGACCGTGCCGTCGGGGGCGCACGGGCCGCGTGGCACGAGGTACGGCGGACCACCTCTCGACGTTCACCCCCGGCCCGTAAGTGACCGGCAGGTAACCCGCCCGGTTTCAAGGTCACCCCAGGGAGGGCAAGGTCACAGCCGTGCCCCCTGCTGCTCCTTTGCGCCTCTGGCCTAGCATCCGAGCATGACGGTCCTGCCTGACGACGGGCTTGAGCTGGCCGCCGAGTTCCCTGACGCAACCCACGAGCAGTGGCAGCGCCTCGTTGCGGGCGTGCTGCGCAAGTCGGGCAAGGACGTCGAGGGCACTCAGGCCGAGGAAGCCTTGTCCACCGCGCTGGAGGACGGGCTGCGCACCCGTCCCCTCTACACCGCGCACGACACCGCGCCCCCTTCCGGCCTCCCCGGTTTCGCGCCCTTCGTACGAGGAGGCCGGGCCGCGGGCAACACCGTCGGCGGCTGGGACGTACGCCAGCGGCACACGGCGGCGGACGGCGACGCGGTGCTCGCCGACCTGGAGAACGGCGTCACGTCCCTGTGGCTGGTGCTCGGCGAGGCCGGCCTGCCGGTGTCGTCGCTCGGCCGGGTCCTGGACGGGGTGTATCTCGACCTCGCGCCGGTCGTACTGGACGCGGGCGCCGAGACGGGGTCCGCGGCCGGTGAGTTGCTGCGCCTGTACGCCGAGTGGGGCGTCGCCGGGGAGGCGGCGCGCGGCAACCTGGGCGCGGACCCCCTGGGCCACGAGGCCCGCACCGGCCAGACGTACGACATCGCACCGGTGGCCGGGCTCGCCCGCCGGTGCGCCGAGGAGTACCCGGGGCTGCGGGCGCTCACCGTGGACGCCCTGCCGTACCACGAGGCCGGCGGCTCGGCCGCCCAGGAGCTGGGTGCCTCGCTGGCCACCGGCGTCGCGTATCTGCGGGAGCTGACCGGGGCCGGGCTGAGCGTCGAACAGGCCTGTGCCCAGCTGGAGTTCCGGTACGCGGCCACCGCCGACCAGTTCCTGACGATCGCCAAGCTGCGGGCGGCGCGGCGGCTCTGGGCCCGGGTGGCCGAGGTGTGCGGGGCGCCGGCGGCCGGGGCGCAGCTCCAGCACGCGGTGACCTCGCCGGTGATGATGACGCGCCGCGACCCCTGGGTGAACATGCTGCGCACGACCATCGCCACGCTGGCCGCCGGGGCGGGCGGCGCCGACTCCGTCACCGTGCTGCCCTTCGACCACGCGCTCGGGCTGCCCGACGCGTTCGCCCGGCGCATCGCCCGCAACACCTCCACCATCCTGGTCGAGGAGTCCCACCTCGCCCGGGTGATCGACCCGGCGGGCGGCTCCTGGTACGTGGAACGGCTCACGGACGAACTGGCCCACGCGGGCTGGGAGTTCTTCCAGGAGATCGAGCGCGGGGGCGGCCAGGCGGCGGCCCTGCGCTCCGGCGCCGTACGGGAGCGTCTCGCCGAGACCTGGGCGGCCCGCAGCGCGAAGCTCGCGAAGCGGCGTGAACCCGTCACCGGTGTCAGCGAGTTCCCCCATCTGGCCGAGAAGCCGGTCGTCCGTGAGCCGGCGCCCGAGCCGCCGTCCGGCGGTCTCCCGCGGGTCAGCCGCGACGAGGCGTTCGAGGCGCTGCGCGCCCGCTCGGACGCCCACCTCGCCGCGACGGGCTCCCGCCCGCGCCTCTACCTGGCGTCCCTGGGCCCCGCCGCCGCGCACACCGCCCGGACGACCTTCGCCGCCAACCTCTTCCAGGCGGGCGGCATCGAACCCGTCATCGACGGCACGTTCGAGGAGAGCGGCGCCACCGAGGTCTGCCTGTGCTCCAGCGACGCGCTGTACGAGGAACGGGCCTCGGCCGTGGCGGCCGAGCTGAAGGCCGCCGGTGCCGCGCACGTGTTCCTCGCCGGGCGCCCCGGGCAGTACACCGACGTCGACGCCTTCGTCTTCGCGGGCTGCGACGCCGTGGCCGTGCTGTCCGCGACCCTCGACCGTATGGGAGTGTCCCGATGACCGTCCCCTCCGTCCCCGACTTCTCCGGGATCGAGCTGGGTTCCCCGGCCGTCGGCGGCGGTGCCGACGAGTGGCGTACGGCGGTGAAGAACGCGGCGGGCGGTGACGACCTGCTGTGGGAGACCCCGGAGGGCATCCCGGTCAAGCCGCTGTACACCGGGCAGGACCTGGAGGGCCTGGACTTCCTGGGCACCTACCCCGGCATGGCGCCGTATCTGCGCGGCCCGTACCCGACGATGTACGTCAACCAGCCGTGGACGATCCGGCAGTACGCGGGCTTCTCCACGGCGGAGGAGTCGAACGCCTTCTACCGGCGCAACCTGGCGGCGGGTCAGAAGGGCCTGTCGGTCGCCTTCGACCTGCCGACCCACCGCGGCTACGACAGCGACCATCCACGTGTCACGGGTGACGTCGGCATGGCGGGCGTGGCGATCGACTCGATCCTCGACATGCGGCAGCTCTTCGACGGCATCCCGCTGGACCGGATGACCGTGTCGATGACGATGAACGGCGCCGTGCTGCCCGTGCTCGCGCTCTACATCGTGGCGGCCGAGGAGCAGGGCGTGCCGGCCGAGAAGCTGGCGGGGACCATCCAGAACGACATCCTCAAGGAGTTCATGGTCCGCAACACCTACATCTATCCGCCGAAGCCGTCGATGCGGATCATCTCCGACATCTTCGCCTTCACCTCGCAGAAGATGCCCCGCTACAACTCCATCTCCATCTCCGGCTACCACATCCAGGAGGCGGGCGCGACGGCCGACCTGGAGCTGGCGTACACGCTCGCGGACGGGGTGGAGTACATCCGCGCGGGCCGTGAAGCGGGCCTGGACGTGGACGCGTTCGCGCCCCGGCTGTCGTTCTTCTGGGCGATCGGCATGAACTTCTTCATGGAGATCGCCAAGCTGCGCGCGGCCCGTCTGCTGTGGGCGAAGCTGGTGCGGCAGTTCGACCCGCAGAACGCCAAGTCCCTCTCGCTGCGCACCCATTCGCAGACCTCGGGCTGGTCACTGACCGCGCAGGACGTGTTCAACAACGTCACGCGGACCTGTGTGGAGGCGATGGCCGCCACCCAGGGCCACACCCAGTCGCTGCACACCAACGCCCTCGACGAGGCCCTGGCCCTGCCCACCGACTTCTCGGCGCGCATCGCCCGCAACACCCAGCTCCTCATCCAGCAGGAGTCCGGCACCACCCGGGTCATCGACCCCTGGGGCGGCAGCGCCTACGTCGAGAAGCTGACCCATGACCTCGCCCGCCGCGCCTGGCAGCACATCCAGGAGGTCGAGCAGGCGGGCGGCATGGCCCAGGCCATCGACGCGGGCATCCCCAAGATGCGCGTGGAGGAGGCCGCGGCCCGCACCCAGGCCCGGATCGACTCGGGGCGGCAGCCGGTCATCGGCGTCAACAAGTACCGCGTCGAGACCGACGAGCAGATCGACGTCCTCAAGGTCGACAACTCCTCCGTCCGCGCCCAGCAGATCGAGAAGCTGCGCCGACTGCGCGCGGACCGCGACGAGCGGGAGTGCCAGGACTCGCTGGACGCGCTCACCCGGGCCGCCGGCGGCGAGGGCAACCTGCTGGAGCTGGCCGTGCGCGCGGCCCGCGCCAAGGCCACGGTCGGCGAGATCTCCGACGCCCTGGAGAAGGTGTACGGCCGGCACGCGAGCCAGATCCGTACGATCTCCGGCGTGTACCGCAACGAAGCAGGCGAGTCCCCGAACGTGGAGCGCACCCGGAGCCTGGTGGACTCCTTCGCCGAGGCCGAGGGCCGCCGCCCGCGCATCCTCGTCGCCAAGATGGGCCAGGACGGCCACGACCGGGGCCAGAAGGTGATCGCGACCGCCTTCGCCGACCTCGGCTTCGACGTGGACGTCGGCCCGCTGTTCCAGACCCCGGCCGAGGTGGCCCGCCAGGCCGTCGAGGCGGACGTGCACATCGTCGGCGTGTCCTCGCTGGCGGCCGGCCACCTCACCCTCGTCCCGGCGCTGAAGGAGCAGCTGGCCGAGGAGGGGCGCGCGGACATCATGATCGTGGTCGGCGGGGTGATCCCGCCGCAGGACGTCCCCACGCTGCTGGAGATGGGCGCGGCGGCGGTGTTCCCGCCCGGGACGGTGATCCCGGACGCGGCGTACGACCTGGTGGAGAGGCTGTCCCACGACCTCGGGCACGCCCTGTGATCGATGTCGGCGCCTACGTCGAGGGTGTGCTCGGCGGGAAGCGGGCGACCGTCGCGCGCGCCATCACCCTCGTCGAGTCCACCCGGCCGCAACACCGTGCTCTGGCACAGGAGTTGCTGACCGCGCTGCTGCCGCACAGCGGCCGGGCGCGGCGGATCGGGGTCAGCGGGGTGCCGGGGGTCGGCAAGTCGACGTTCATCGACGCGTTCGGCACGATGCTGACCTCGCTCGGGCACCGGGTGGCGGTGCTGGCGGTGGACCCGTCGTCGAGCCGTACGGGCGGCTCGATCCTCGGCGACAAGACCCGGATGGAGCGCCTGGCCGTCGACCCGGCGGCCTTCGTCCGGCCCTCCCCCACGGCCGGCACACTCGGCGGGGTCGCCAAGGCCACCCGGGAGTCGATCGTGGTGATGGAGGCGGCCGGCCACGACGTGGTGCTGGTGGAGACCGTCGGTGTCGGCCAGTCCGAGACGGCCGTCGCGAACATGGTCGACTCCTTCCTCCTCCTCACGCTCGCCCGCACCGGCGACCAGCTCCAAGGCATCAAGAAGGGCGTCCTGGAGCTGGCCGACGTGCTCGCCGTCAACAAGGCGGACGGCCCGCACGAGCGCGACGCCCGTACGGCGGCCCGCGAGCTGGCGGGCGCCCTGCGGCTGATGCACGGCAGGGAAGCAGTCTGGACGCCGCCCGTGCTGAGCTGCAGCGCCCGTGAGTCGACCGGTCTGGACGCCGTGTGGGAGCGCCTGGAGCAGCACCGCGCGCTCCTCGACTCCACCGGCCGCCTCGCCGCCAAGCGGCGGGACCAGCAGGTCGACTGGACCTGGTCGATGGTCCGCGACGAACTCCTCGGCCGGCTGCGCACCCACCCCGGCGTCCGCTCCCTCGCGCCGGGCCTCGAACAGCGGGTCAGGGACGGCGAGCTGACGGCCACCCTGGCGGCCGAGCGGATCCTGGAGGCGTTCGCGGACGACGCGCGGGAGGCATAGCAGGGTCGGGGCCGGAGGAGCAGCCGGTCCGGGGCGGGCGCGCCGCGGTTCACCCGGCTGAGCGCCCCGAGTGGTGGTGGGCGTGGATCCGGCTGACGGTGGATCACGTCGGAGCCGGGTCAAGTCAGCTGACGAAGCACCAGCTGCCCGGCTGTGACGGAAGGACCATCAGATGCGTTCTGCTCGCATGCTTCTCGCCACCGCGGCGGCCGGCGCCGTCCTCGCCCTCACCGCACCCGGCGCCTACGCCAACGGTGACACGTGGGACCACGAGGACCATGGCTACAGCAAGGAGCACGACAAGGACAGCAGCCACGACCGACCGCGCGGCGGGGTTCACACGGGTGGCGGTGCGCTGACCTCGCTGAACACCGAGGACTGGGGCTCCGAGCGGGGCGCCAAGCCCGACGCGGGGGGCTGGGACAAGGAGGAGGCCACGAAGGAGGGCCAGGACAAGGAGTCCTGGAAGGGCGAGAACGGCAACGAGTCGTGGAAGGGCGAGCACGACAAGGGCTCCTGGAAGGACGAGCAGGAGGGGTCCTGGAAGGGCGACCACGACAAGCCGCGCGGCGGTATGCACACCGGTGGCGGCGCGCTCGCCTCGCCCACGGTGACCGCGGGCGGGATGGCCGTCCTCGCGGTGGCCGGTACGGGCCTGTACGCACTGCGGCGCAGGAAGACCGCCGGAAGCGCGGCCTGAGCCCATGCCGGGCGCGATACCTGGCGCGATAGCGGCCGCGGCCGCCACACCGTGTGTCGTGTGGCGGCCCGGCCGGCGTTCCGGCGCGTCCTCCTACCGCGTGCGCCCTTCCGTCCGTTTCGCTGCCGTACCTGGTGAGGTGGTGTCCGATGGCAGCCCGCCCTTCTCCTCCCGGCACTGATCCGGTGCCGACCCGCCCCAGCGCCCGGGTCAATATGACCGCGGTGTGCGCCGTGGGCCTGATGATTCTGGCGGTGGCCCTGTTCGGCGGTGAGGACTCCCCGACCGACGCCTCCCGCCCCCCGAACGCCCGGCACGCCCCACAGGCCGCCCCCGCCGAGGAGGACCGCCCCGCGGAGCCCCCGGCGGAACGGGCACAGCGGGCGAGCGGGTCCCGGCCGGTCCGACTGCTCATCCCGAAGATCCGGGTGAGCGCCCCGTTCGTCCCCCTCCACGTCGGCCGCTCCGGGCAACTGGAGGCGCCGCCCGCCGACGACGTGAACCTCGTGGGCTGGCACGCCGAGGGCGCCGCCCCCGGGGAGACGGGCACCTCGGTCATCGCCGGGCACGTCGACACGAAGACCTCGCCGGCCGTCTTCGCCGGGCTGGGCGAACTGGAGAAGGGGGACGTCTTCCACGTGGTGCGCGCCGACCGCAGCCGGGTGTCCTTCGTCGTCGACGACGTCGACACGTTCGAGAAGGACGACTTCCCCGACGAGCGGGTGTACGCCGACGCGTCCCGGCCGGAGGTCCGGCTGATCACCTGCGCGGGCGACTACGACCGCACGGTCATGGACTACACCGAGAACCTGGTGGTCTTCGCGCACCGGACATGAGGGGGTGACGCCCGCGCGCTCCCTGCCCCTGAAGGCGAACAGCAGAGGACCAGACGGCCAAAATCACGCACTGAAGTGACCAAGAACCCTTCAAGGGTCGGCCATGATTGATCAACGCTCGTCCATGATTGCGCATCTTGAACGTTTGAGCGTTTAGGCCGGACGTACGTTCCTGCCGTGATTCCTGACGCAGCACCCCACAGAGGCGATGCCGCCGAGGCGACCGCCACCGGCGCCGACGCCGACGCCCCGATATTCCGCGCGAAGCCTCGCGGCCGACGCTCACTCCTGCGCGCCGCCCTGGCCGGCACCGCCGTCCTCGGCGGCGGCCTCGCCGTCGGCGCCTTCCCGGCGACCGCCGAGACCGTCTCCCGCTCCACCCCCGCGCACCAGGCGCCCCCCACCCGCAAGCGTCCGAGCACGGCGGACGAGGCGCTGAAGGAACTCTCGCAGGGCAACCGCCGCTGGCGGACGCTGCACGAGAAGCACCCGGACGAGGGCTCCGCCCTGCGCAAGGCCCTGACGACCGGTCAGCAGCCCTTCGCCCTCGTGCTCGGCTGCATCGACTCGCGCGTCCCCCCGGAGCTGGTCTTCGACCAGGGCCTCGGCGACCTGATGACCGTGCGCAGCGCGGGCGAGGTGCTGGACCAGTCGGTGCTCGGCAGCGTCAAGTACGGCGTTCTCGAACTGAACATCCCGCTGGTCGTGGTGCTCGGTCACCAGTCCTGCGGCGCCGTGAAGGCCGCCGTCGCGGTGGACGAGAGCGGTGAGGAGCTGCCCAGCGGCATCCAGTACATC
Organism: Streptomyces sp. NPDC057438; assembly: GCF_042802995.1. Lineage (NCBI taxonomy): Bacteria > Bacillati > Actinomycetota > Actinomycetes > Kitasatosporales > Streptomycetaceae > Streptomyces > Streptomyces sp. NPDC057438. The sequence goes on along the minus strand of NZ_JBHVDD010000017.1, from coordinate 66,122 downwards.
GCCGACGAGATCGCTCCGGCCATCGACCACAGCGTGACCGGCGACGCCCGGGTCGCGGCGACCATCGACGCCAACATCCGGCTCGTCCGCTCCAAGGTCATGGCCGACCCCGACGTCGCCGCCCGGCAGAAGGCCGGCAAGGTGGCCGTCGTCGGTGCCCGCTACGACCTGACGACGCAGCGCGTGCACCTGCTCAAGTAGTAGGCCCGGCAGGCGGAAGGCGGCTCCGGTGAACCACCCACCACCGGAGCCGCCTTCGTGCTGTCGCGGGCTCAGCCCTCGACGAGGGTGATGTCCTGCTGCCGCACCGCGTGGAACCTGGGCAGCGGCAGACCGCCGCCCGACAGCTCGGTGACGGTGGCCTCCACCCGGGCCGGACCCGGCAGGTAGCGGCCCGGCTCGGCCCTGTCCGTGTTGGTCCAGGTGTGCTCGGCCCCGTCGCAGACGGCCGACGACCCCCCGACCCCCTTGCGGACCCTGCTGTCGCCCTGCTGGAGCGAGGACGAGACGAAGACGGGGCCGCTGCTGCCGAGGCAGCGGTAGGTGCCGGACAGGGTGAGGGTGCCGTCCGGGGCGACGTGCCCGGTGGGGTCGATGGTCACCGTCTCGGTCGCGTCGTGGGCGGCGCCGGCGGACGGGGCGGCGGCGAGCAGCAGCAGCGCGGCACCGGCGGCGGCGCCGAGCACGCGCGGGAGCTGCGAGAAGGCCGGGGGCAAGGGCAAAGGCATGGGAAACCTCCTACTGTAGGACCGGGCCCTAGAGGTACCGGCCCCGCCGCCGCGCACCGGTGATCGTCACCCCCGCGTCGGCGCGTCGGTTCGGCCGTCCTCACTACCGGCGGCGGCCCGCGCGCCGGGCGTAGTGTCCGCGTCCTGTCACGGCACGTCCGGGTGCTGTCACGTCTCGCGGAACCATGTGGCCACGGGGCCCCGGCACGGGCATGGTCTGTGGTGCGAGGCGGTGACTCGCCGCCGGCACTCACCACGATGTGGAGGTGCGCCATGTGTGCTCACCAGTCCCAGTGCCCCTCGATCGACCGCACGGACCGCGACACCGCGCACGTCGTCGCCGCCCACCCCGAGCAGGGCTGGAACCTGCTGTGCAACGGGGCGATCGTCTTCGACGACACCGGTGAACTCCTGCCGGACGGCAGCGTGATCGCCCCGCGCCGCCCGGCCCCCGGCGAGCTGGCGACCGCCGCCTGAGCCTCCCCCGTACCCTCACGTCAGCAACGCGCCCTGCGTGACCAGCGGCGATACCGGCAACCTAAAATGATCAACGTGTCGGAACAGCACGCACCACGTTCGCTCATCGTCACTTTCTACGGCGCGTACGGCCGTTCGGTGCCGGGTCCCGTGCCCGTCTCCGAACTGATCCGGCTGCTCGCGGCGATCGGGGTCGACGCCCCCTCCGTCCGCTCCTCGGTGTCCCGGCTGAAACGGCGCGGCCTGCTGGTGCCGGCCCGCACGGCGACGGGGGCGGCGGGCTACGAGCTGTCGGACGAAGCGCGGCGGCTCCTGGACGACAGCGACCGGCGGATCCACGCGCCGGCGCCCCAGCACGACGAGGGCTGGGTCCTGGCCGTCTTCTCGGTGCCGGAGTCGGAACGGCAGAAACGGCATGTGCTGCGCTCCCGGCTGGCCGGACTCGGCTTCGGCACGGCCGCCCCGGGCGTGTGGATAGCTCCGGCCCGGCTGCACGAGGAGACCCGGCACACCCTCACCCGGCTGCGGCTCGACGCGTACGTGGACCTGTTCCGGGGCGAACACCTCGGGTTCGCGGCGAGCGCGGACGCCGTGGCGCGGTGGTGGGACCTGGCCGGACTCGCCAAGCGGCACGAGGCGTTCCTCGACCGGCACGCGCCGGTGCTGCGCGGCTGGGAACGCCGCGAGGACACCCCGCCGCAGGAGGCGTACCGCGACTACCTGCTGGCCCTGGACTCCTGGCGGCACCTTCCGTACGCCGACCCCGGGCTGCCCGCCGCGCTGCTTCCGGCGGACTGGCCGGGAGTGCGCTCCGCGGCCGTGTTCCGGGCCCTGCACGCACGGTTGCGGGACCCGGGGGCGGTGTTCGCGGACGTGGCACCGCAGGGACGTCGCGACGGCACCGCGGAGATGTCCGGGACGACCGGGGACCGATGACGATCGCGTTCACCGGTCCCCCTCGTCGCCCCGTAGCCGAGGTGCATGTCGCCACCCCGCCGAGGTGTGCGGCGAGCGTGAGGTGAGCTGAGCGGGCCGACCCCGGCGTCGTCCGCCGGGGACGCCTCCGTGACTCGGTCACGGCCGTTCGACAAGCCCGTAACGACGGGCTCGGCCGGGCGCGGCGGAGCGTTGCCGTGGGTAGACCGGCGGCAACGGGGCCGAAGGTCCCCCGCGGCGCCCGCCGAGCGGCTTTGCCGGTTCGCGCCGTACCATTCATCACGTTGAAAGCAGGACGAGCCATGACCTGCGCCATGAACGGACCCGCCGCCTTGCAAGAACCCTCCGCCCCCGCCTCCTGGCGCATCGCGCTGCCGCACACCGCCGCGGCCGTGCCCGTGGCCCGCGCACTGGTCCGTACGGCGCTGACCGAGCTGGAGCACGGGGCGGACCGCGACACGGCAGAGCTGCTCACGGCGGAGCTGGTCGCGAACGCGATCGAGCACGCGGCCGGGGAGGGCCCCATAGAGCTGGTCGTCGAGCTGGTGCCGACGGGCTGCAAGGTGGAGGTCCACGACCCCGACCCGGCGCCTCCGGGCGATCTCACCGCTCCGGGGCACCTCGACCCCGACCCCTGGCAGGAGCACGGCCGAGGGCTCCTCCTCATCCGCGCTCTCAGCTCCGCCTGCGGCCACCGTCCGACGGACTCCGGCAAGGCCGTGTGGTTCAGGCTGCCGACGGTGCCGCCCCAGCGCCGTCACCCGTAGAGCCCTTCCGGCAGGCGCGGGGGCCGCACGAGGGCTCAGCCCAGCGTCGCCACCAGGACGGCCTTGATCGTGTGGAGCCGGTTCTCGGACTCGTCGAAGACGACCGAGTGCGACGACTCGAACACCTCGTCCGTCACCTCCAGCGAGTCCAGCCCGTGCAGCGCGTGGATCTCGCGCCCCACCTTCGTGCCGAGGTCGTGGAAGGCCGGCAGGCAGTGCAGGAACTTGACGTTCTCGTTTCCGGTGGCCCGCAGGACGTCCATGGTCACGGCGTACGGGGACAGCGCGCCGATGCGCTCGTCCCAGACCTCCTTGGGCTCGCCCATGGAGACCCAGACGTCGGTGGCGACGAAGTCGGCGCCCTCGACTCCCTCGTGGATGTGCTCGGTGAGCGTGATGCGCGCCCCGCTGATCTCCGCGAGCTTGCGCGCGTGGGTGATGATCTCCTCGGCCGGCCAGTAGGCCTGCGGGGCGACGATCCGGACGTCCATGCCGAGCAGGGCCCCGGTGACCAGGTAGGAGTTGCCCATGTTGAAGCGGGCGTCGCCGAGGTAGGCGAAGGCCGTCTCGTCGAGCGGCTTGTCGCAGTGCTCGGTCATGGTCATCACGTCGGCCAGCATCTGGGTGGGGTGCCAGTCGTCGGTGAGACCGTTGTAGACGGGGACGCCGGCGTGGGCGGCCAGCTCCTCGACGTTCGCCTGGCTGTCCCCCCGGTACTCGATCGCGTCGAACATCCGGCCGAGGACCCGTGCGGTGTCCTTCACGGACTCCTTGTGGCCCATCTGCGAGCCGGAGGGGTCGAGGTAGACCGTCCGGGCCCCCTGGTCGGCCGCCGCGACCTCGAACGCGCAGCGGGTGCGTGTCGAGGTCTTCTCGAAGAGGAGGGCGATGTTCCGGCCCCGCAGGTGCTGGGTCTCCGTCCCGGCCCTCTTGGCCGCCTTCAGCTCCACGGCCAGCTCGATCAGCCCGCGGAACTCCTCGGCGGTGAAGTCCAGCTCCTTGAGGAAGTGGCGCCCGGCGAGGGCGTGGGGAACGGTCGCCATGGGGCGCTCCTGGGTCGGCGGGACGAGGGTCAGCGTAAGGAAGGCTGGAAGTCTATACGATGTTCCACATTTCTATACGGTCACGCGGTCCATACGTCACACGGTCCGTACGGTCACACGGTCCGTACGGTCACACCGGCGTCCTCTCCACCGGGCAGCTCATGCAGCGCGGCCCACCCCTCCCCCGCCCCAGCTCGCTCCCGGGGATCTCGATCACCTCGATGCCCTGTCTGCGCAGATGCGTGTTGGTGGTGGCGTTGCGTTCGTAGGCGACGACCACGCCGGGCTCGACGGCGAGGACGTTGCAGCCGTCGTCCCACTGCTCCCGTTCGGCCGCGTGGACGTCCTGCGTGGCGGTCAGCACCCGGATGGAGTCGAGGCCGAGCGCGGCGGCGATCGCGCGGTGCATGTGCTCCGGCGGATGGTCGGTGACCTTCAGCTCCTTCTCGCCGACCCCGGGTTCGATGGTGTACGAGCGGAGCATGCCGAGTCCGGCGTACTGGGTGAAGGTGTCGCCGTCGACCATGGTCATGACGGTGTCGAGGTGCATGAAGGCACGGCGCTTGGGCATGTCGAGGGCCACGATGGTCTGCGCGGAACCGGCGGCGAACAGCTTGTGCGCGAGCATCTCCACGGCCTGGGGGGTGGTGCGCTCGCTCATGCCGATGAGGACGGCGCCGTTGCCGATGACGAGGACGTCACCGCCCTCGATGGTGGACGGGTAGTCGGCCTGGCCCTCCGACCAGACATGGAACGTCTCCTCGCGGAAGAGGGGATGGTGCCGGTAGATCGCCTCGAAGTGGACGGTCTCGCGCTGGCGGGCGGGCCAGCGCATGGCGTTGATGGAGACCCCGTCGTAGATCCAGGCGGAGGTGTCGCGGGTGAAGAGGTGGTTGGGCAGCGGATCGAGGAGGAAATCGTCCAGTTCCATGACGTGGAAGCGGACGGAGGCCGGCTCCATGTGCGCGTCGAGGAACTCGCGCTTGGTCATGCCGCCGATCAGCGCCTCGACCAGCTCCGTCAGGGGCAGCGACTCGAAGGCGGCCCTGAGGTGGTCCGTGGCGAGCGGGCCGTACTCCTTCTCGTCGAAGACCCGGTCCAGGACCAGCTCGCGGGCGCGCGGGACGCGCATGACGTCGGCGAGGAGGTCCCCGAAGAGGTGGACGGCGACGCCTCGGTCGCGCAGCACGTCGGCGAACCCGTCGTGCTCGGCGCGCGCCCGCCGCACCCAGAGCACGTCGTCGAAGAGCAGCGCGTCCTTGTTGCTGGGGGTGAGCCTTTTGAGCTCAAGATCCGGCCGGTGCAGGATGACGCGGCGCAGCCGCCCGGCCTCGGAGTCGACGTGGAATCCCATGCCCTCATCCTGACCATTCGGGCGCGTGTTCACCCGCCGGTCGGCCGAATCGGAGTCCTTCCATCTCGTCCTCTTGACGATAAAGGGTCGCCTCATTATCGTCTGAGTGACACTAAGCGGTGTCGATCAGTCATCGTGACGAGGGGGACCATCCATGGCCGACATCACCAGACGGCTCGGCTGGCGGCATCTGCGCGGCGCGCCCACCGCGCACATCCGTCACCACCGCTCCGGGCGGCTCGTGCACGACGGCCCGGGGCTGAGCTTCTGGTACCGGTCACTGAGCGCCGCACTGTCCGAGATCCCGGTGGACGACCGGGAGCTGGCGATGACCTTCCACGCCCGTACGTCCGATTTCCAGGACGTGGCGGTGCAGGCCACGGTGACCTACCGGGTGAGCGACCCGGCGACCGCCGCCGTCCGCCTCGACTTCTCCATCGACCCGGACACGGGCGTCTGGCGCGGCGCTCCCCTGGAACAGCTGTCGACCCTGCTGACGGAGACGGCCCAGCAGCACGCGCTGGACGTCCTGGCCCGTACGACGCTGGCGTCGGCCCTCGTCGACGGCGTCGCGGCGGTCCGGGAACGGGTGGCGAGCGGCCTGGCCGCCGAGCCCCGGCTGCCGGCCACCGGGATCGAGATCGTGGCCGTACGCGTGGTGGCGCTGCGGCCCGAGCCCGAGGTGGAGCGGGCCCTGCGCACGCCCGCGCGGGAGCAGATCCAGCAGGAGGCGGACCGGGCGACGTACGAGCGGCGCGCGGTGGCCGTCGAGCGGGAGCGGGCCATCGCGGAGAACGAGCTGGCCAGCCAGATCGAACTCGCCCGGCGCGAGGAGCAGTTGGTCGAACAGCGGGGCACGAACGCGCGACGGGAGGCGGAGGAGAGGGCCTCGGCGGACGCGGTGAAGGCGGGCGCTGAGGCGGCCCGGACGGTACGGCTGACCGAGGCCGAGGCCGAGCGGACCGTGAGGCTCGCGGAGGCGGAGGCCACGCGGAGCGTGAAGCTGGCCGAGGCCGAGGCGGAGCGGCAGGTCAGGCTCTCCGAGGCGGAGGCGCGGGCCGCGCGGGCCGTGGGTGAGGCGCGGGCCGAGGCGCAGGCGGCGTGGCTGCGGGTGCACGCCGAGGTGGACGCGGCGACCCTGAACGCGCTGACCGCGACGCGGCTCGCGGAGAACCTGCCGCGCATCGACAGCGTGACGGTGTCGCCCGACGTGCTGACCGGGCTGCTCTCCAGGCTGGGCGGCACGGGGGACCCGGCGTGAGCCTCGCCCCGCGGGTGGTGCTGGTCCATCGCACCACCGAGTACGAGGAGTTGGTGGCCCGGCACGGGACGCACGGGCAGGCCGCCTTCTTCCTGCGGTCCCGGGGGCGGGACATCGAGGACGTGGCCGAGCGGCACCGGCGCGAGCGCGGGGCGCTGGCGGAGGTCACGTCCTCGGTACCGCTGACCTGGCGTCAGGCGCGGGTCGAGCGGGGCGACCTGGACCGGTTCCTGTTCGCCCCCGAGGACGTCGTGGTCGTCGTCGGGCAGGACGGGCTGGTGGCCAATGTCGCCAAGTACCTCGCGGGTCAGCCGGTGGTGGGGATCAACCCCGATCCCCGGCGCAATCCGGGGGTGCTGGTGCGCCACCGGCCCGACCAGGCGGGGAAGCTGCTCCTGTCCTCCCAGCACGGCGTGGGGTCGGACGAGCTGACCATGGTGGAGGCAGTCGCCGACGACACGCAGCGGCTGGTGGCGCTCAACGAGATCTACCTCGGCGCGGCAGGCCATCAGACCGCCCGGTACCGCCTGGGGTTCGACGGCCACAGGGGTGCCGTCGAACCCCAGGCCTCGTCCGGGGTGCTCGTCGGGACGGGGACCGGGGCGAGCGGATGGATCCGGTCGGTGTGGCAGGAACGGGCGAGCGAGCTGGCGTTGCCCGGGCCCGGCGAGGACCGGCTGCTGTGGTTCGTGCGCGAGGCGTGGCCCTCGCCGGCCACCGGGACGTCGCTGGTGGCGGGGCAGTTGGCGGCGGCCGCCCGGCTGTGCCTCACCGTCGAGTCGGACCGGCTCATCGTCTTCGGGGACGGGATGGAGGGGGACGCGCTGGAGCTGACGTGGGGGCAGACGGTGCGGGTGGGGGTGGCGGGGGTTCGGCTGCGGTTGGTGGGCTGACGCGGTCGGCCGCCCCCGCCTCCCCTACCCGTCCCCTCCCCGGGGGCTGCGCCCCTTCGACCCCGATTCGGTGCGTTCCTCGGGTGCGGGCCCGTCCACGTGCCCGAGCCGCTACTCGGCCCCCTCGACAGGCGTCGGCACCGTCGCGGCGCCCTTGCGGCGTTTGCGGTGGGTGTAGGCGACGACGGCCTCCCACAGGTCGCGGCGGTCCACCTCGGGCCAGGGGGCGTCGGTGAAGTGGAGTTCGGCGTAGTGGGCGTGCCAGGGGAGAAAGTTGGAGGTGCGGATCTCACCGCTGGTGCGCCACAGGAGGTCCACGTCGGGCAGGGCATGGTGGGGCAGGTGTGCGGCGAACAGTTGTTCGGAGATCCGGGCGGGGTCGACCTCGCCCGCGACCGCGGCGCGGGCCAACGCCGCCCCCGCGCGCGCCAGTTCGGCCCGGCCCCCGTAGTTGACGCAGACGTTGAAGGTGAGGCCGGTGCGGTGGCGGGTGGCGTGCTCCTGGGCCCGCAGGACCTCCACCACGTCCTCCGGGAGGCCGTCGGGGGAACCCACCCAGCGCAAGCGTACGTCGTGGTCGAGGAGTTCGCCGTCGAGGAGTTCGGCGCGCATGATCGCGAAGAGTTTGGAGACCTCGTCGGGCGACCGTTTCCAGTTCTCGGTGGAGAAGGCGTAGACCGTCAGATGGGCGAGGCCGATCTCCAGCGCGCCCTGGACGACGTCCCGCAGGGCGACCGCTCCGGCACGGTGGCCCTCGTCGCGGGGCAGTCCGAGCCCGGTCGCCCAGCGGCCGTTGCCGTCCATGACGATCGCCACGTGCTGCGGAAGATGGGCATCGGCTATGGCCGGCGGCCGGACCCCGTCGCGGTGCGGGCGCGGCGGCAGCGGCGGTTCGGCGATCCGTGTGGTGAGCCGTTCGGGACCGTCGGCCGGGGCGGGCGACGGCCCGTCCGGGGCACCGCCGGCGGATGACGTCACACCCGCGCGGGCCCCGGCCGCCGGCCTCGCCGGGGAGTCGCCGGGCGGCAGCGTCAGCCGCCACACCACGGCGGCCCGCGCCCGCGCCGGGCCGAGGATGCGCCACTCGATGTGCCGGGGCACACGAACCGGCCGGTGCAGGACCGCCGATCCGGCCCGGACGATCGCGTCCAGCTCCGCCCCGAACAGTTCGACGGCGCTGTCGAGCACGATGGCGGGGCCCAGCGGCAGTGTGTTCCGCAGCGCCCGGCGGGAGTTCTCCAGCCACTCCCGGGCCTGGTCCGCGAGGTGCGCGACCAGCCGCCGGACGGCCGGGGTCCACTCGCGGGACAGCAAGTCGGCCGGTGTGACGTCAAAACGGTCGAGCACCTCGGCGGGGAACCACACCTGCCCGGCGTCGAGATCCTCGGGGAGGTCGCGAAGCATGTCGGTGAGGAACAGGCCGTCCACGAAGCGGGTGAAGCCCGGAAGGTCCCGCAGGCGCACGGGCACGGGCAGCCCCGACCTGACCAGCATCCGCATCAGTTGCTCGGGCCAGCTGACGTTCTGGGCGTGCGCCCGCTCCCGCCACTCCTGCCAGGTCGCGACGCCCTCACGGCCCTCGTCCCGGCCGACCGCGTCCAGGGAGCCCAGCAGATCGCCGAGGTCGAGGCCCCAGTGCCAGACCGCGTCGGTCAGAGCGCGCCGGACCGGGTCGTCGCTGGTGCCGCTCGACAGGTCGGCCTCCAGCGCGGCCCGCCACTCCTGGAGCCGCCGGGCGCGCTCCCGCGGGGTGCCCTCGGTGGAGTCGACCAGGTCGTCGGCGGCGGCGAGGGCGGCGTACAGGGCCCAGCAGGCGGGGCGTACGGCCGGGGGCATCAGCTGCATCAGGGCGTACTCGGTGGGCCGGGTCGAGCGGACGAGCCGGCGGCACTCCTCGTACGCGGCGTCGAGTGCCGCTCGCTCCCGCCCGGACCGCGAGACGGAACGCGTGATGCTGCGACGCATGGGAAACCCCACATACCTTCGAACGGGACCGATGGGACCGACTCGGGTGACAGCGATCGCCTGCGACTGGCCGCGATCACTTTCCCCGAGCACTGCCGGAACCGCCGGAACCATTCGAACGCAGTGCACGGCCACACCTGACTGCGACATTATCAGCCGCATTGTCGCCTCCCGGGCGTGGGTCGGCCCGTGCCGGACGGGTGTTCCGTCCGGCACGGACCGGGGCCGCACCCGACCCGTGCCCGGGACCCGTGGGCCCCGGACGCGGGTTGTCACAGACGGGGGTCGACCGGCTCCGACTCCAGGGCCAGTACCCCGAACACCGCCTCGTGCACCCGCCACAGCGGCTCGCCCTCGGCGAGTCGGTCCAGGGCCTCCAGGCCGAGGGCGTACTCGCGCAGGGCGAGCGAGCGCTTGTGGTTGAGGAACCGGCCGCGCAGCCGGTCGAGGTTCTCGGGGCGGGTGTACTCCGGCCCGTAGATGATCCGCAGGTACTCCCGTCCCCGGCACTTGATGCCCGGCTGGACCAGCCTGCCCTGACTGCTCCGCACCACGGCCTCGACCGGTTTGACGACCATGCCCTCGCCGCCGCGGCCGGTCATCTCCAGCCACCAGTCGATCCCGGCCCGCACCGAGGCCTCGTCGCCGGTGTCGACGAAGAGGCGCCGGGTGGTCTGCAGCAGACCGCTGACGTCGAACTCCACGAGCCGGTCGATGAGGGCCAGCTGTTCGTCGTGCGGCAGGGCGGCGAGGCTGCGGCCCTGGACGGCGAGGATCTGGAAGGGGGCGAGCCGGACACCGTCGAGGCCCTCGGTGGGCCAGCAGTAGCGGCGGTAGGCGTCGGTGAACGCGGCCGCGTCGGCGGCCCGCTCGCGCTGCCTGCCCAGCAGCTCGCCCACGTCCACCCCGCGGGCCGCCGCGCCCTCCAGGGCGGCCAGCGCGCCCGGGAAGACCGCGCCGGAGGCGGCCCCGACGGCCGCGTACTGGGTGCGCAGCAGCCCGGAGGCCTTCAGCGACCAGGGCATCAGCTCGGCGTCCAGCAGCACCCAGTCGGTGGCCAGGTCCTCCCACAGTCCGGCGGCTCTCATCGCTTCGCGCAACCGGCCGAGGACCAGCTCGGTGCGGGCCTCGTCGTCGAAGAACGGGCGGCCGGTACGGGTGTAGAGGGATCCCGTGGGCCCGTCCACGCCGAAGCGCTCGCGCGCCGCGTCCGCGTCCCGGCAGACCAGGACCACGGCCCGCGAACCCATGTGCTTCTCCTCGCACACGACCCGGGCGACCCCGTCCTCCTTGTACTGCGCGAACGCCTCGGCCGGGTGTTCGAGGAATCCGTCGACGCGCGAGGTGGCCGTCGGGGCCATCGTCGGCGGCAGGTACGGCAGCAGACGCGGGTCGACCGCGAAGCGGCTCATGACCTCCAGCGCGGCGGCCGCGTTCTCCTCGCGGACCGAGATCCGGCCCGCGTGCCGGGTCTCGACGACCCGGCGGCCGTGCACGTCCGCCAGATCCAGCGGCCGCCCCTCGTGCCCGCCGGGGGCCTCCGTGGCCAGCGGCTTCGCCGGCTCGTACCAGACCCGTTCGGCGGGGACGTCGACGAGCTCGCGCTCCGGCCAGCGCAGCGCGGTGAGCCTGCCGCCGAAGACGGCGCCCGTGTCGAGGCAGATGGTGTTGTTCAGCCAGGTGGCGGTGGGCACCGGGGTGTGGCCGTAGACCACGGCCGCGCGGCCCCGGTAGTCCTCCGCCCACGGGTAGCGCACCGGCAGGCCGAACTCGTCGGTCTCGCCGGTGGTGTCGCCGTACAGTGCGTGGCTGCGCACCCGGCCGGAGGTCCGGCCGTGGTACTTCTCCGGCAGACCGGCGTGGCAGACGACCAGCCGGCCGCCGTCGAGGACGTAGTGGCTGACGAGCCCGTCGATGAACTCGCGGACCTGGTTCCTGAACTCCTCGCTCTCGCCCTCCATCTGCTCGATGGTCTCGGCGAGGCCGTGGGTGTGCTGGACGTTGCGGCCCTTGAGGTAGCGGCCGTACTTGTTCTCGTGGTTGCCGGGCACGCAGAGCGCGTTGCCCGAGCCGACCATCGACATCACCCGGCGCAGCACGCCCGGGCTGTCCGGGCCCCGGTCGACGAGGTCGCCGACGAAGACGGCCGTACGGCCTTCCGGGTGCACGCCGTCGACGTAGCCCAGCTTGCCGAGCAACGCCTCCAGTTCGCTCGCGCAGCCGTGGATGTCGCCGACGATGTCGAAGGGGCCGGTGAGGTGGGTGAGGTCGTTGAAGCGCTTCTCGGTGACGACGGTGGCGTTCTCGACGTCCTCGACCCCGCGCAGCACGTGCACCTTGCGGAAGCCCTCGCGCTCCAGGTGCCGCAGGGAGCGGCGGAGTTCGCGGGTGTGTCGCTGGATCACGCGGCGCGGCATGTCGGCGCGGTCGGTGCGGGCCGCGTTGCGTTCGGCGCACACCTCCTCCGGCACGTCGAGCACGATGGCGATCGGCAGGACGTCGTGCGTGCGCGCCAGCTCGATCAGCTGCTTGCGGGACTCCTGCTGCACGCTGGTGGCATCGACGACCGTACGGCGGCCGGCCGCGAGGCGCTTGCCCGCGATGTAGTGCAGGACGTCGAAGGCGTCCTTCGTCGCGCTCTGGTCGTTCTCGTCGTCGGAGACGAGACCGCGGCAGAAGTCCGACGAGATGATCTCGGTCGGCTCGAAGTGCCGGTGGGCGAACGTCGACTTGCCCGAGCCGGACGCGCCGACCAGCACCACGAGGGAGAGGTCGGTGACGGGCAGGACGCGCCCCCGGGTGGTCCGCTGTGTGTCCTCGCTCATGCCGCCTTCGCCTCCTTCTCGTTGCTGTCCTTCGCGTCGCGCCGCGTGAACACGGCCATCTGGGTGGGCGGCCCCACCTCCGGGTCGTCCGGCCCCACGGGCACGAACGCGACCTCGTAGCCGTGCCGTTCGGCGACCGTCGCCGCCCAGGCGCGGAACTCCTCCCGCGTCCACTCGAAGCGGTGGTCGCCGTGCCGGACATGGCCGGCGGGCAGGCTCTCCCAGCGGACGTTGTACTCGACGTTCGGGGTGGTCACGAGGACGGTCCTCGGCCGGGCCGAGCCGAAGACGGAGTACTCCAGGGCGGGCAGCCGGGGCAGGTCGAGGTGCTCGACGACCTCGCTGAGCACGGCGGCGTCGTACCCCTTGAGCCGCTTGTCGGTGTAGGCGAGGGAGCTCTGGAAAAGCTGGACTCGGGCGGCCTGGCGCTCGCCCATGCGGTCGAGCTTCAGACGGCGGGAGGCGATGGTGAGCGCGCGCATCGACACGTCCGTACCGACGATGTCGGTGTAGCGGACGTCCTTGAGCAGCGCCTGCAGCAACTGGCCCTGACCGCAGCCCAGGTCGAGGACCCGTGCCGCGCCGGACTCCCGCAGCGCGGCGAGGATCGCGTCCCGCCGCTGCACCGCGAGCGGCGTCGGCTTCTCCTCGCCCTCGGCCTCGCCGTCCGCGGTCTCCGCGACGGCGTTGTCGATCGCCTCGACCTCACTGTCGTCGGCCTCGGCGAGCCGTACGAGTTCCAGCCGCTCCATGGCCTGCCGGGTCAGCGACCAGCGGCGGGAGAGATAGCGGCTGGTGATCAGCTTGTGCTCGGGGTGGGCGGGGAGCCAGCCCTCGCCCGCGCGCAGCAGCTTGTCGACCTCGTCCGAGGACACCCAGTAGTGCTTGGTGTCGTCGAGGACCGGCAGCAGCACGTACAGGTGGCGCAGCGCCTCGGCCAGGGTCAGCGACTCCGACTCCAGGACCAGCCGTACGTAACGGGAGGCGCCCCACTCCGGGAACTCGGTGTCCAGCGCCACCGGCTCGGCGGTGACCGTCCAGCCGAGCGGTGCGAACAGCGCGACGACGAGGTCCGGGCCGCCGCGCGCGGGCAGCGCGGGTATCTCGACACGCAACGGGCGGGTCTGTTCCGGGAGTTCGGGCCGGGCCCTGCACTGACCGCGTACGGCGCTGGAGAAGACGTCGTTCAGCGCGACGGCGAGGAGGGAGGAGGCCGCGTACGGGCGGTCGTTGACGTACTGCGCGAGGGCCGCGTCCGGTGCCCCACCGCGTCCCTTGCCCTTGCCGCGCCGGACCAGCGCCACCGCGTCCACCTCCAGCAGCAGCGCGGCCGTGCACCGCGCGGCGTCCGCCTCGGGGTAGAGGACGTGGGCCTTGCCGTACGAGGTGGAGAACGCCTGTGCCCGGTCGGGATGCTTGTGCAGCAGGAAGCCGAGATCGGTCGCCGGGCGCTCTGGGGTACCGGTGGTACTGATCGTCAGGAACACGGTGGGGTTGCCTCGTGATGAGTTGTCCGGGGCGGCTGCCCTGGTCGAGGAGAAGGCGTCTGAACTGCGGATACCTGCGCGTCGTCACGTTTCGGCGCGCGCCCCCAACGTACAGGCCGGGTCCGGGCCGCACTCAGGCATTTTCCCGCTCGCTCCACCGTCTCCTGCGGCCGCGTGCCGACGCGCTCCCGCGCTCGCAGACGGCGCGGGAGCGCGCGCACGTGCGGGGCGCGCCTCCGGGAGGGTTCGCCTTCCGGGGAGGGGCGCGCGTTCGCTCGCGCTACGACAGCTGGGAGAGCACCTGGCCGGAGATCAGTTCCAGGTGGTCCAGGTCGTCGAGGTCGAGGATCTGGAGGTAGAGGCGCTGAGAGCCGATGGCCTGGTAGCGGGCGATCTTGTCGACGACCTCGGCCGGGGAGCCGGCGAGGCCGTTGGCCTTCAGCTCGTCCACCTCGCGGCCGATCGCGGCGGCGCGGCGGGCGACCTCCGCGTCGTCCTTGCCCACGCAGACGACCAGGGCGTTGGAGTACACGAGGTCGTGGCCCTTGCGGCCGGCCTCCTCGGCGGCCGCGCGGACCCGGCCGAACTGGCGCTCGCTGTCCTCGATCGAGCCGAACGGCATGTTGAACTCGTCGGCGTAGCGCGCGGCGAGCCGCGGGGTACGGCTCGCGCCGTGTCCGCCGATGAGCACCGGCACCTTGGCCTGCGCGGGCTTGGGCAGCGCGGGCGAGTCGGTCAGCTGGTAATGGGTGCCTTCGTAGGAGAACGTCTTGCCGATCTCCGTGGCCCACAGGCCGGTGACGATGGCCAGTTGCTCCTCCAGGCGGCCGAACTTCTCCTTGGGGAAGGGGATGCCGTACGCCTTGTGCTCCTCCTCGAACCAGCCGGCGCCCAGGCCGAGTTCGACACGGCCGCCGGACATCTGGTCGATCTGGGCGACCTGGATGGCGAGCACGCCGGGCAGCCGGAAGGTACCGGCGGTCATCAGGGTGCCGAGGCGGATGCGCTTGGTCTCGCGGGCGAGTCCGGCCAGTGTGACCCAGGCGTCGGTGGGACCGGGCAGGCCGTCCGACGAGCCCATGCTGAGGTAGTGGTCGGAACGGAAGAAGGCGTCGAAACCCAGGTCCTCGGTGGCCCTGGCGACGGTGAGGAGGGTGTCGTAGGTGGCCCCCTGCTGGGGCTCGGTGAAGATGCGAAGATCCATACCTCCATCCTGCCCGCTCGGGCCTCGGTCAACGGCACCGGTCCCGCCGGTGCCGTGGGGCCACGGTCGGGTGAAAATGCGCCGCTCCGGCCCGCGGTGCGGGCCCGCTCCAGTGACCGGCGCGAACGGTGATCGTTGCCCGGGAGGAGCCGGACCGCCCGGCACCCGTCGCCGGCGGCCGCTGCCGGGACGCCCCCACACGTGCCCCCTCGGGGGCGAGGGCCGAGGAGGCCGTCACATGTCCCAGGAAGCCGTGCCGGAGCAGGCTGCCGTGCCTGCGCAGCCGAAGGGTCTGCTCCAGCAGATGGAGGAGTTGATGGCTGCCCTGAACGCGGACCTGTCCCAGCTCGACGCGGATCTCTCGGCACCGCGGGCCGCTGCCGCGGAGGAGAGCGGCGCCGTCTGATTCCTCCCTGAGTCGTGTTGCCTCGCGCCCGGCCTCGTCCTCTGTGGCCGGGCGTCCGTCATGGCGGGGTGGGTCGGGGTCGAGGGGCTGGTGCGGGTGAGTGGGGGCTGGTCGCGCAGTTCCCCGCGCCCCTGACAGAACGGGGGCGCGCGCTCCGTGAGAAGCGGGTGGCAACCCGGTTCAGCCCGCTGCGGGGGGGGGCGAGCGCGGTGCCGTGGCCGGTGTCGGTCATCCGGTGGTCGCGTCCCGTTCCGACAGGACCTGGTCCCGCACCGCCAGGCGCCGCAGCATCTCCAGGACGCGGTCCCGGGCCTCGTCCGCAGCGTCGATCGCCTCCATGCACTGCCAGTACGTCGCCTCGTCGCCGGCGCCGCTGGCCAGACCGACGAGGGCGATGCCGACCTCGCCGAGGAGGACACCCAGCCGCACGAGCGCGTCGTGGGCGTCGCCCAACTCCGTGAGCTGGGCGGCGCGTAAGTCGCCCACACCGAGCGGGGGCGCGCCGAGTATGCCGCAGCCACTGCCTGCCAGCTCGGTCAACCCGAGGGCCTCGCCGCGCAGTTCGGGAGGTCCCGAGACCGCGAGCCGGCTGCCGATCGCCTGGGCGAGGGCATAGGACTGCCACGCCTCCGCCATGAGCTGCGGCCCCTCGGCGCTGCCCGCCAGTGCACGCCTGCTCGCCATGATGAGCCGCACCGCATCCATGCGCTGCCCCCGACTGTCCCGACGCGCTCTCGCGCGTCCGCCTGAACTCCTGCCTGTTCATTACCCACAGTGAGGGACGCCGAGACGGAAAGCCAGAGGAAGTCTGAAATCTGTGGATAACAAGTCGGCTGTGGAGAACTTTTTGACTCCGGAGAGTGACAATCGGGGGAGCTGGCAACGCCGTCCAGCCCCGGTCGAACGCGGTCGGGCTCCGTCAGGGCCGCTCCGGCGCAGGAAATCTCCGTTCGTTGCGGTCGATCTTCGCGTCCAGGGCCGACAGCGGATCGATGCCCAGCACCTCGCAGAGCTGGAGCAAGTAGGCGAGCACGTCCGCCACTTCGTCCGTGACCCGGTGGGCGGTCCCGGGGTCCTCCATCACGCGCGCGGACTCCTCCGGTGTCAGCCACTGGAAGATCTCGACGAGTTCGGACACCTCCACGCTCAGCGCGGAGACCAGGTTCTTCGGCGTGTGGAAGCGCCGCCAGTCGCGGGCGGCGGCGAACTCGGCGAGCCGTCGTTGCAGGGTCGCCACGTCGAGTTCTCGCGCGGACTCCCGCGCGGGTTCAGGATCTTTCACGGTTCAGGTCTACCACCGTCACCCCCGGCAGTCCGGCGGCCCAGGAGGCGTCGCTCACCGCGCCGGCGAGCCGGATGTGGCCGCGTTCGCACATCCGGGCCGCCAGCCGCACCAGCTCCAGGGCCTGCCGCGGGTCGAGGGACCGGTCGAGGCCGTCGGCGAGGACGGTGAGCGTCTGCAGCGCCGCGGGCACCTCCGCGACCGGGTCGACCTCCAGGACGCCGGGCCCGGTGAACAGCACGAGGGCGAGCGCCAGGTACCTCAGCTCCCCGTCGCCGAGCAGCCCCAGGGCCGTCCGTACGCCCTCGCCCCGGTCCAGCACCGCCCGTACCGCGCCGTCGCGCAGCGGCTCGGCCAGCAGGTCGAGGACGGGTCCCGCGCAGCCGTCGCGCACGGCCCCGACGAGCAGCGCGTGCCGGCGGCCGCACTCCGTGCGCGTACGCCACAGCACGTCGGCGAGGTTGTCGCAGCCCCGCAGCAGCCGGCCGGAGCCGAGCGGTACGGCGGCGCGCATCCGGCCGGGGCGCGGATCGCAGGCGTAGACGGAACGGAGCGCGACGACCGTCTGCTCGGCGGCGGCGAGGACCTGGCGCTGGCCGTCCGTCTTGCCGGCGACGCGCAGCGGGAGCAGTGCGGTGCCGAGGAGGTCGTCGGGGAGCGGGCCACGGGTGACCGGGGATGTGCCGGCCGTGTGCCAGGAGGCCTGGACGACGGGGCGGCCCGGATCGACGAGCGCCGTCTGCAGCAGGGTGCGGCCGCCGGATGTCAACCGCTCGCCCACGATGCGGAGTTCGGGTTCGGCCTGCACCGCGATGTCGAGGTGCACGGGGCCTTCGGGGCCGTCGGTCGTGCAGCCGATGCGGAAGCCGCGTCGCCGCTGGGCGTCGGGACGGGCCCGTTCGGGGACGCAACCGCGCGGGTCGGGGAACGCCTCGTCGAGGCGGGCACCGCCGCCGAGTCTCGCCAGCGCCTCGTACGCCCTGAGCGCGGTGGTCTTGCCGCTGCCGCTGCGGCCCGCGAGGAGGGTCAGGGGGCCCAGCGGCAGGAAGGCGCCCCGGTGTCCGGCGAAGGCGGAGAGCCGCAGCTCGACGACGCTCGGCCGCTCCGGACGTGCTCCGGCGTCCGCGCCGGGCGGCATCGACGACAGGGATGACACGGTCATATGCGGACAGTACGGTCCCGTCCGCCAGGCGAACCGTTCCACCGAGTGGATCTTCCTACGATCGAGGGAGCGCCCTCGACGACCCGAGGGCGCCCCGCCCTTGCGGGAGCGCCCCGCGGCATCCGGGAGCGGCGAGCCCCGCCCCCGGGCGCCCCGCCGCACACCCGGAGAAACAGAGGCGGCACCGAGGTTCTTCGGCGGGCAGGGCAGGGGGACCGAGGGGAGCGAGTACCGCAGCACGGCGGGGATCACCGGCAGAAGGGCGGGGCGACCTGTCGATCGAGTCGGCGGGGAGCGCCCGTCGGAGAGGGCCGGAAGCTCGAAGACCGGCGCCACGCGCCCCGGGCCGGGGGCGGGAGAGCCGAGGAACGGGGGGAGCGGCTCGAACGGACTGCGCTCGTCGGAGAGCGAGGGCCCCGGGCCAGGGCGAGAGCACTCGGCGGAGGGCGCCGCCGCGCAGCCCCGGCGCCGTGCGTCACGACGGGCGCCCCGGTGCCCGGCACACGCGCGCGTCGTCGCCGCGCCCGCGTCTCGCCCCAGGACCCGAGGTCTCGCGCCGCACCCCCGGGCTCTCGTCCACGTCCCCTCGCATCGGAGCGGCCCGGTGCGACCCGCGGCCTCTCCCTGTCGCGACCCGCCCGCCCACGCCTCACCAGCCGCACGCGCCCCAGTCGCAGCCTCCGAACCCGCGGCCCGTCCCCGGCGCGCTCGAGCCCGACCGTGCCGCCTCAGACGCCCGGGACCCCCGCACCTTCCATCAGCCCGCGCACCTCGGTGCCGCGCGGGGTGAGAAGGAACACGTTTTTGTCCACGCGGTGCATTCCGCTGGCGAGGCCGAAAACGACCCCCGTGCTGAAATCCAGTACGCGTTTGGCGGTGTCGGTCTCCGCGCCGGAGAGATCCAGCAGCACCGGAACGCCCGCCATCAGCGTTTCCGCCACGTCACGGGCGTCCGCGAAGACGTTGACGCGCAGCACCACGAAGCGGCGGCGGGCCTCCGTCTCGGCTTCCGGTATGGTCCGGTGGCCGACCGCCGACGGCCAGGCGTCCCGGCCCCGCAACGGCACGACCTGGGCGAGCCCCTCCCACTGTTCGTCGGTGACATCGTGGCTGTTCACCCTGTTCACCGGCCTTCCCCCTGGCTCGCACTGAATGACTGCATCAGCCAATTCTTACGCATGGTCACCCGTTCGGCCCAACAGCGACACGGACCGCGACCCCTGCTTCCGGGACAACGGCCGGAACCCGCCCTCACAGGCCCTTGCGCGGCCGTGTGTGGCGGGCGTAACGCCTCATGATCAGGTCATGTGACACAGGCGTAACGGGCAATTCGTACGATCGGGCCTGCCGGGCCCTGACCCGGCCGTTGAGCGGAAGCCGACCGGCCGCCGTACCAGACGAGCAACCGGCCCCCGCACCGGACAGCGACCGGCGGGCCGGACCGGACGACCGGCCGGAGACCCCGGACGCCGACAGAGAGGGGCCGCCCGTGGCCGCCCAGGGCCCGCAGAGCACCACGACCCAGGTACGGACCGTGTGCTCGTACTGCGGCGTCGGCTGCGGCATGCTCCTGGACGTCGGAATGGGTCCCGACGGCCGGCGGACGGTCCTGAGGGCGAGGGGGGACAAGTCCCACCCGGCGAACTTCGGCCGCCTGTGCACCAAGGGCGCCACCACCGCCGACATGCTGGCCGCGCCCGGACGCCTCACCACCGCCCTGGTGCGCGACGACCGGGGCGACGAGCCGGTCCCCGCGCCCGTCTCCGCCGCGATCACCGAGACCGCCCGGCGGCTGCGCGCGATCATCGACGAGCACGGGCCCGACGCGTTCGCCTTCTACGTCTCCGGCCAGATGAGCCTGGAAGCCCAGTACCTGGCGAACAAGCTGGCCAAGGGCTTCATCCGCACCAACCAGATCGAGTCGAACTCCCGGCTGTGCATGGCGAGCGCCGGCACGGGTTACAAGCTGTCGCTGGGCGCCGACGGGCCGCCCGGCTCGTACGAGGATCTCGACAGGGCGGACGTCTTCCTCGTCATCGGCTCGAACATGGCGGACTGCCATCCGATCCTGTTCCTGCGGATGATGGACCGGGTCAAGGCGGGCGCGAAGCTGATCGTCGTCGACCCGCGCCGCACGGCGACGGCCGAGAAGGCCGATCTGTTCCTGCAGATACGCCCGGGGACGGATCTGGCGCTGCTCAACGGACTTCTCCATCTGCTGCACGCGGACGGGCACACCGACCCCGGCTTCATCGCCGCCCACACCGAGGGCTGGGAGGCGATGCCCGGCTTCCTCGCCGACTACGCGCCGGACGCCGTCGCCGGGATCACCGGTGTCCCGGCGGAGGACGTCCGCGAGGCGGCGCGCCTCATCGGCGAGGCCGCCGAGTGGACCAGCTGCTGGACCATGGGCCTCAACCAGTCCACGCACGGCACCTGGAACACCAACGCGCTCGTCAACCTGCATCTGGCGACCGGCGCGATCTGCCGGCCGGGCAGCGGCCCCTTCTCGCTCACCGGGCAGCCGAACGCCATGGGCGGGCGCGAGATGGGCTACATGGGCCCGGGGCTGCCGGGGCAGCGGTCCGTACTGGTGGACGAGGAACGGGCGTTCGTCGAGGAGCTGTGGGGGCTGGAGCCGGATTCCCTGCGCGCGGACGGCGTCGGCCGGGGCACGGTCGAGATGTTCCGGAAGATGGCCGACGGGGAGATCAGGGCCTGCTGGATCATCTGCACCAACCCGGTCGCCTCGGTCGCCAACCGCAGGACCGTGATCGAGGGCCTGGAGGCCGCCGAGTTCGTCGTCACGCAGGACGTCTTCGCCGACACCGAGACCAACGCGTACGCCGATGTCGTCCTGCCCGGGGCCCTGTGGACGGAGTCCGAGGGCGTCCTCGTCAACAGCGAACGCACCCTCACGCTCGCCGCCCCGGCCGTCGACCCGCCGGGCGAGGCGATGGCCGACTGGCGGATCATCGCGGCCGTCGCCCGGGAGATGGGGTTCGAGAAGGGGTTCTCGTACGACACCGCCGAGCAGGTCTTCGAGGAGATCAAGCAGGCGTGGAACCCGAGGACCGGGTGGGACCTGCGGGGTGTGAGCTACGAGCGCCTGCGGTCGGGTTCCGTGCAGTGGCCGGCGGCGGAGGAGGACGGACCGGCGCGCAACCCGATCCGGTACGCCCGGGCCGGGGCGGACGGGGAGCTGCTGTTCCCCACCGCCAGTGGACGGGCCGTGTTCCACGCCCGGCCGCATCTGCCGGCCGCCGAGATGCCGGACGACGACTATCCGTTCGTGCTCAACACCGGGCGGCTGCAGCACCAGTGGCACACCCTGACGAAGACGGGCAGGGTCGCCAAGCTCAACAAGCTGAACCCCGGGCCCTTCGTGGAGGTGCATCCGCGGGACGCGCGTGAACTGGGCCTCGGTGACGGGGACTGCGTGGAGGTCGCCTCGCGGCGGGGGCGTGCCGTGCTCCCGGCGGTGGTGTCGGACCGTGTGCTGCCCGGCTGCGTGTTCGCGCCGTTCCACTGGAACGACCTGTTCGGGGAGTACCTGAGCATCAACGCGGTGACGAGCGACGCGGTGGATCCGCTGTCGTTCCAGCCGGAGTTGAAGGTGTGCGCGGTCTCGCTGGCGAAGGTGGCGGCACCGGCCCGGACTGCGGCGGCGACCGGGACGGTGCCCGGCACGGTCCCGCCGGCCGCCGCAGCACCGACGGGCGTGACCGTCCCGGCGGCCCTCACCGTGCCGGCAGGCGTCGGTGACCCGGCGACGGTGACCGCGCCGCCGTCCATGGCGGTGGTGGCCGTGCCGACGGCGGTCACCCCGGGCGCCGACGCGTTCGGTCTCGAACCCTCGCCGCCGCCCGTGCTCTCCGCCCAGGAGCGCCGGTACCTCACCGGCTTCCTCGCCGGGCTCGGCTCCGGGGTGCGGGGGGTGCCCGTCCTGCCGGTGGACGCGCCGTTCAGCCCCGAGCACGCGCTGTGGGTGAACGGGGTGCTCGCCGGGATGTACTCGCGGTCGGCGGCCCCGGCCGCCGCACCCGCCACCGGCACCGCAGGGCGCGAGGTCGTGGTGCTGTGGGCCTCGCAGACGGGGACGGCCGAGGAGTTCGCGGTGGCGGCCGCCGAGCATCTGGGGGCCGCGGGACACCGGGCCACGCTGGTCGGGATGGACGAGGCGGAACCGGAGCGACTGCCGCTCGGAGCCGACCTGTTGCTGATCACCAGCACCTTCGGGGACGGTGACGCGCCCGACAACGGCTCCGGGTTCTGGGACGCTCTCTCCCACCGGGAGGCCCCCCGTCTGGACGGGGTGCGCTACGCCGTACTGGCCTTCGGTGACTCCTCCTACGACGACTTCTGCGGGCACGGGCGCCGCCTCGACGCCCGGCTCGACGAGCTGGGCGCGGTGCGCCTGGCCCCCCGCACGGACTGCGAGCCGGACTACGAGCCGTCGGCGGACGCCTGGCTGAGCCAGGTCATCACCGCGCTGGCCACGGAGACGGACGGGGACGCGGCTGCGGCCGGGACCCGGGCGCCGACGCAGGGGACCGCCACCGCGACCGCCGTGGTGTCCGTCGCCCCGCAGCGCGCCACCACCGCACCCGCACCCGTCCGTTCCGCCAAGGCGGCCCCCGCCACCGCCCGGCTGGTCGGCAACCGGCTGCTCAGCCTGCCCGGGGCGGGCAAGGAGGTGCGCCGCTTCACCTTCGACACCAGCGGGACGGGCCTGTCGTACGAGGCGGGCGACGCGCTCGGGGTCCGGCCGGTCAACTCCGCCGGTCTGGTGGCGGAATGGCTGGCGGTGACCGGCCTGGACGGCTCGGCCCCGGTGGAGGCCGCCGGGGTGGGCGAGGTGCCCTTCGCCGAGGCCCTGCACCGGCATCTCGACATCACCCGGATCACCCCGGACCTGCTCCGCTTCGTCTCCGAACGCACCCGGGACAACCGGGAGTTGAAGAAGCTGATGCGCCCCGACAACAAGGACGGACTGGCCCAGTGGTCCTGGGGCCGGCAGGCCGTGGACGTGGTGGCCGAGTTCGCCGTGCGGGCCTCCGCGCAGGAGTGGGCCGGCGCCTTCAAACGGCTTCAGCCCCGGCTGTACTCGATCTCGTCGAGCCCGCTCGTCGACCCGCACCACGTCTCGCTGACGGTGTCGGTCGTGCGGTACGAGAACCTGCACGGACGCCCGCGCGGCGGGGTCTGCTCCCCCTTCCTCGCGGACGGCGAGGCGGGTCTGGACGTGCCGGTCTTCGTGCAGCGCTCGCCGCACTTCCGGCCGCCCACCGACCCGGCGACCCCCATGATCATGGTGGGTCCTGGCACCGGCGTCGCCCCCTTCATCGGCTTCCTCCAAGAGCGGCGGGCCCTCGGACACCGGGCGCCCAACTGGCTGTTCTTCGGGGAGCAGCACCGGGCGACGGACTTCTACTACCGGGAGGAGCTGGCGGACCTCCAGGATGCGGGTGTGCTCAGCCGGCTGGACACCGCCTTCTCCCGTGACCAGCGGGCCAAGGTGTACGTCCAGGACCGGATGCGCGAGCACGGGCCCGAGCTGTGGCACTGGCTCCGGGACGGCGCCCGCTTCTACGTCTGCGGCGACGCCTCCCGCATGGCGAAGGACGTCGACCGGGCCCTGCGGGACGTCGCGGTCACCCACGGCGGGATGACCGAGGACGAGGCCGCCGCGTACGTGAAGCAACTCGCGACGGAGAAGCGGTACGTCCGGGACGTGTACTGACCCTCTTTGCCGAGCCCCCTCCGCCCTCCTCTGCCGAGCCCCCTCCTGCCTCGACCCGGCTTTGCCATCTCTTTACAACGTGTCCGATCGCTGTCTCGTCTCTCCGCTCGACATGTGACCGCCGCCGCGTGCCGGTGACCGGCCGGGCGGCACACGAAGCCGTCGCCCCCGCCGAACACGGCGGCGGGTACGGCCCGTTGAGCCCGACGAGAGAGAGCGACCCATGCGCCGAACCGTCCTCAGTGCCACGGCACTCGTGTTCACCGCCGTGCTGGCGACCGCGCCGTCCGCATTCGCCGACGACACGAGCCCGACCGCCGTCCCGCGCGAGGCGTCGACCGCACCGAGCGCGGCACCGAGCGCGGTGCCGTCCGCCCCGGCCGAGGAACCTTCGCAGGCGACCGAACCCACCAAGGCCCCGGACCGCCGTGACGCGAGCCCGGTGCCGAGCCAGGTCTCCGTCGTGCCCAGTGGCGCGCCCGACACGGGGGCGGCGAACGGCTCGGAGGGGTCCGGCGACGCGGGCGTGCTGGCCGGCACGGGCGCCGCCGCCCTGCTCGTCGGCGGCGGCACGGCCGTCGTGCTGCTGCGCCGTCGGCGGGCGAACGGGGCGTGACCTTGTTCTCCAGGCGCGCCTTCGCCGCCGCGGCGGCGGCCTCGCTCCTCGTGGCCTGCGACGACCGGCGGACCGATGGCACCACGACCGCGCCCCCCGCGGGCGACGCCGCCTCGTCACCCCCGGCCTCCCCGCCCGCCACCGGCGCCGTACGCCCCCTCGGCCGTTCGGTCCCGGTCCGACTGCTGATACCGGGCATCGGGGTGGACACTCCCGTCATCCGGCTGGGGCTGGCCCCGGACGGCACGGTGGAGGTGCCGCCGATCACGGCGCACGACCGGGCGGGCTGGTACGAGCACTCACCGACCCCGGGACAGACCGGCCCGTCGGTGATCCTGGGCCATGTCACGGTCGGCCGCCACGGCGACGGGGTGTTCCGCCGGCTCGCCACCCTGCGGCGGGGCGAGCGGATCGAGGCGCGCCTGGAGAACCGCACGGCAGCCGAGTTCACCGTCGACTCCGTACGGACGGTCGCCAAGTCCGCCTTCCCGGCGGAGGAGGTCTACGGGAACGTGGACCGGCCCGCGCTGCGTCTGGTCACCTGCGGGGGCCCGCGCACGGGGAACGAGTACCGCGACAACGTGATCGTCTTCGCCACGCTGCGCGCCCCGGCCCGGTGACGCACGGCCCGCCCCCGGATCCCGCGGCCGGCCTGTCCCCGCTGGCGTTCGCCGCACCACCACGACCATGGAGAGCGTTGAAACGGTCCCGTGAGAAGGCCGCGTCCGAGCTGTTCGCCGCCCTCTATCCGCGCCTCGCCGGCTGGTGCCGTCGGCTCGTCGACGACGACGGGACGGCCCACGAGATCGCGTCGGAGGCGTTCACCCGGCTCTGGGCCCGCTGGACGTCCGTGGCGGAGCCGCACGGTTTCCTCTACGTCACCGCGGCCAACCTCGTGCGGGACCACTGGCGCAAGACGGAACGCGAGCGCAGGGCGATGCGCCGGGCCACCGCCGAGGCCTCGGTGCGTCCGCTGCCCGACCACGCCGAGGCGTCCGACCCCTCGGTGCGGCTGCTCGTGCAGTCGCTGCCTGAACGGCTGCGCGTGCCCATCCTGTTGCACTACTACGCTGACATGCCGATCCGGGAGGTGTCCGTGCTGACCGGACGCAAGGAGGGAACCGTCAAGGCCGACCTCCACGCGGCCCGCGAACTGCTCCGCGCCCATTTGAGGAGAAGCCTTGACCACACGCCCTGACGAGGGCCCGGGGTTCGAGCCGGACGACGACCCGCTCACCGTCGTCCTGCGTCCCCCCGCCGTCCATCTCGGAGCGCCGCCCGGCCACTTCGAGACGGTCCGCCGCGCCGCCGCCCGGCGCCGGCTGGTCCGGGCCGCGGCCGGCGCCGCCGCCGCCTGCGCGGCCGTCGCGCTCGTCGTCCTGCCGCTGCGTCTGGCCGGGAGCGACGCCCCCGCCTCCCCCTCGGTCCCCCTGGCCCCGCCCCCCGCGACCGGCAGCCCCTCCCCCATCCCGCCGGACTCCGGCGCCTCCGGCACCCCTCCGCCCGCCGAACAGCGTCCGACCCCGGCCCCCTCGGCCCCGCCCGCCAGGACCGGCACCGAGACCACCGTGCCCTCGGCGAGCCCGTCCGAGGCCCCCGGACGCTCGGACCGGCCCAGCGGAACGGGCACCCGGGCCACCGCGCCGTCGGCGACCCCGGCCCGCTCCTCCGCGGCCTCGGACCGGCTCGCGACGCCCGGGGCGGACTGAGCGCCGGCACTGCCGGCACACCTCGGCGTGCGGAACGCCAGTCGAACAGAGTGGCGCCCGGGACGATCACGGCGGCCGTTCGGTCCGGCGACGCGCGGGGCGGGGCCCTCTCGGCTCCGGATCCGGCGCCCTCGGAGCACCGGCACGATCAAGTCGCCCGGCTCACGCACCTGATCGATCACACCGGTGCGCCCCGGCACTCACACGGCTCCGCCGTAGGCCGTGACCAGCGGAAAGGAGAGGCCGAACAGAGCGTCGCGGAAGCCGAGTCCGGGGGCGCGGTGAGGCTTGTGAAACACCCGATGGCGTAAAGGCATCCATAGGCGGCCACCGTTGGTCGTTTCGGCCCCAAAGCTTGAACACAAATTACACACATCCCCTCTTCAAGACTGGCCCCGATGGTCTAGATTGACCGTGCTTCAGCTGTTCGAGCACGAGGCGACCGTTAATGATCAATAGGTCCGGCCCTGGGGATAGCGTGTTTTCGCGACCCCTTCGCCGGGCGTGGGGGTGATCATTCCCGCGGAGCCCGGGAAGGGGCCTTGGGTGCGGGGAGCACCCGGGATTTCGAGAGTTCTCGCGCGCCTCGAAAGCCCGCAGGCCGTATGCGTCCACCGCCGCCGGGGTGAGTGGCCGAGCAGTACCGGCACGGCGGGGATGTCATGTGCGGGAGGCGGGGGCCTCCCGCAGGAAAGAAGCGCGACGCGGGGGCGGGGGCCTCCCGAGGGGAGGGGCGGTACGGGGGGCGGGGGCCTCCCGGGGCGAGGAAACAGTGTGCGGCGAACACGTCGAACCACTGGGAACCTTGGGGGGTTCTGTGCGGCAAGGGGAATTGGTCAGCCCGTTTCCGCCGGCGCGGGGGCGCCTGGCGAGCGGGGCCATCAGCGGGACCACGATCGAGTGGGAGCAGCGCTACCGCCGTACCGTGATCATCAGCGACACCGTGGCCACGGCCACCGTGGTGGCGGCGATCGGCAATTTCTTCGGGGCCCGGGACGCGGCCAACTGGCACGAGAAGTGGGGAATTCTCGCATTCGGCACCGAACTCCTGGTGCTGGGCGCACTCGCGGTGAGCCGGGCATGGGCTCCCGCCGTACTCGGCCAGGGCGCCGAGGAATTCCGCCGGCTCGGACGCTCATTGTTCACGGCGACCGTCGTGCTGGCGCTCGGCGGAATCGCGCTCACCTCGCGCAACATCAAACTCTGGATCTTCGTCGCCATTCCCGCGATCGCCCTGGTCACCATGACCGTGCGATATCTGCTGCGCCTCTCCCTGCACAGACAGCGCAAAGAAGGACGGTGTCTGAGACCGGTGCTCGCCGCCGGGAGCCCGGCCACCGTGCGCGATCTGATCGCCCGGACACGCAAGTTCCCGCACCTGGGCTGGCGGGTGGACGCGGTGTGCACCACGGACGGCCTGGGCTTCGGCGGTGAGTACCTGGACGGGGTCCCGGTCGTCGGCGGGCTGGCGGACGTCGCGGGCCACGTCCGCCGCGACGGCTACCGCGTCGTCGCGGTCACCCCGGACCCGCACTGGTCACCGCACCGGCTGCAACGGCTGGCCTGGAACCTGGAGGGCAGCGACGCCGAGATGGTCGTGGCCCCCGTGCTGATGGAGGTGGCCGGCCCTCGGCTGCACGTGGACGCGGTGCTCGGGATCCCGCTGCTGCGGGTCAGCATGCCGACGTTCACCGGGGGCCGCCGAGCGGTCAAAGAAGTCGTCGACCGCATAGGCGCAACGTTTCTGCTGATGCTGTTCGCGCCGCTGATGGCCCTCGTCGCGCTGCTCGTGCTGCTGGACAGCCGGGGTGGGGCGTTCTACCGCCAGCGCAGGGTCGGCAAGGACGGCCGCGAGTTCACCATCCTCAAGTTCCGCACGATGGTCACCGGCGCGCACAAGGCACGCGACGCGCTGGCCGACCGCAACGAGGGCGCCGGGCCCCTGTTCAAGCTCCGCCGGGATCCGCGGGTGACCCGGGTGGGGGCGGTGCTGCGCCGGTACTCGCTCGACGAACTCCCCCAGCTCCTCAACGTACTCACCGGATCGATGTCGCTCGTCGGTCCGCGGCCGCCGCTGCCGGAGGAGTCCGCCGCCTACGGCCCGGACATCCGGCGGCGGCTGCTGGTCAAGCCCGGCCTCACCGGTCTGTGGCAGATCAGCGGACGCAGCGACCTGTCGTGGGAGGAGGCGGTGCGGCTGGACCTGCGGTACGTGGAGGACTGGTCGCTCGCTCTGGACAGCGTGATCCTGTGGAAGACGCTGCGTGCGGTGATCCACGGGCAGGGGGCCTACTGATGCGCCGGGAACCGCAACTCGACGGTGCCGCCGACGCGCGGACCGCAGGCCGTGGGGGCCTGCCTGGGGGGAGGAACGGGTCATGAGAGTCAGCGTTTTCGGGCTCGGCTACGTGGGCTGCGTGTCGGCCGCGTGCCTGGCCAGCATGGGGCACGAGGTCGTCGGGGTGGACGTGAACCAGGTGAAGGTCGACCTGGTCAACGACGGCAAGGCCCCGGTGGTGGAGGAGCGGATCGGCGAGCTGATCGCCGAGGTCGTGCGCACCGGTGCGCTGCGCGCCACCGCCGACGTCCGCGAGGCGATCATGGACAGCGAGGTGTCGCTGGTCTGCGTGGGCACACCCTCGGAGCCCAACGGCAGCCTGTGCACGACGTACTTGGAGCGGGTCACCGAGGAGATCGGTGCCGCGCTCGCCGAACGGGGCGGGCGGCACACCGTCGTGTTCCGCAGCACCATGCTCCCGGGCACCTGTCTGAACCTGCTGGTGCCGATCCTGGAGAAGTACGTCGGCGGCACGGCCGGGGTGGACGTCGGGGTCGCGGTCAACCCGGAGTTCCTGCGCGAGGGCACGAGCGTCAAGGACTTCTTCGACCCGCCCAAGACCGTCATCGGTGAACTCGACACGGCGAGCGGTGACGCGGTGCTCGCGCTCTACGACGGCCTGCCCGGCGAGGTGTTCCGGGTGCCGGTCCCGACGGCCGAGGCGATCAAGTACGCGGACAACGCCTTCCACGGACTCAAGATCGGTTTTGCCAACGAACTGGGCGCGGTGTGCCAGGCCCTCGGCGTGGACTCGCACCAGGTGATGGACGTCTTCCTGGCCGACCGCAAGCTCAACATCAGCCCCGCCTACCTGCGGCCCGGCTTCGCCTTCGGCGGCTCCTGCCTGCCCAAGGACCTGCGCAGCCTGGTCCACGCGGCCCAGCGGGCCGATGTCTCGGTGCCCATCCTGTCCCATGTGCTGCCCTCCAACGCCGACCATCTGCAGCGCGCGGTGGAGCTGGTCGAGCGCACCGGAAGACGCCGGGCGGGACTGTTCGGGCTGTCCTTCAAACCCGGCACCGACGACCTGCGCGAGAGCCCGCTCGTCGAACTGGCGGAGAGGCTGTTCGGCAAGGGGTACGACCTGAAGATCTACGACGCCAACGTGAGCCTCTCCCGGCTGCTCGGCGCCAACCGCGAGTACATCGAGACCCGGCTGCCGCATCTGGCGCAGCTGCTCGCGGACTCCGTCGAGGAGGTGCTCGAACACGCCGAGGTGCTCCTGGTCGGGACCCGGGACCCGGCCGTGCTGTCGGCGCTGCCCCACGGCGACGGCCCGGTGATCGTCGACCTCGTCCACCTCCCCGACGCCGACGCGCGCCGGGCCGAACCGGGGTACGTGGGCCTTGCCTGGTGACGCGAGGCGCGGGAGCCGGCCGGGCCGGCGCGCGCTGATTCTGGTGGAGAACCTGTCGGTGCCCTTCGACCGGCGGGTGTGGCAGGAGTGCACGACGCTGCGCGACGCCGGCTGGACGGTGCACGTCATCTGCCCGCAGGGCACGAAGCGGGACACCGAACCCGAGGCGGAGATCGACGGGGTGCGGATCCACCGCTATCCGTTGCGCGCGGCCACCGGAGGGCCGGCCGGCTATCTCCGGGAGTACGGCTCGGCGTTGTGGCACACGGTCCGGCTGGCGCGGAAGGTCGGCCCGGTCGACGTGGTCCACGCCTGCAACCCGCCCGACCTGCTGTTCCTGCCGGCCCTGTGGATGAAGCGGCGCGGCGCGCGCTTCGTCTTCGACCAGCACGACCTGGTGCCCGAGCTGTACCTGTCGCGGTTCGACCGCGGCGAGGACCTGCTCTACCGCGCCGTGTGCGCGCTGGAACGGCGGACCTACCGGGCCGCGGACGTCGTGCTCGCGACCAACGAGAGCTACCGGGACGTCGCGGTGCGCCGCGGCGGCAAGCGGCCCGAGGACGTCTTCGTGGTGCGCAGCGCACCCGACACCGGCCGGTTCCACCCGGTGCCGCCCGAGCCGGAGTTGAAGCGCGGCAAGCCCCATCTGCTCTGCTACCTCGGTGTCATGGGTCCGCAGGACGGCGTCGACTACGCCCTGCGGGCGCTGGCGAAGCTGCGCGACGAACACGGACGGACCGACTGGCACGCGGTGTTCGTCGGCGCCGGCGACACCTTCGACGCGATGGTGGAGCTGTCCCGGCGGCTCGGGCTCGCGGAGCGGGTGGAGTTCACCGGGCGCATCCCGGACGCCGACCTGGCGCGCTACCTGTCCACCGCGGATGTGTGCCTCTCCCCCGACCCGCGCAACCCGCTCAACGACGTGTCGACCATGAACAAGGTGCTGGAGTACATGGTCATGGGCCGGCCGATCGTGTCGTTCGACCTGCGGGAGGCGCGGGTCTCCGCCGGTGAGGCCGCCGTCTACGCGCCGGCCAACGACGAGTCGGCCTTCGCGGGGCTCGTCGCGGGGCTGCTGGACGACCCGGACCGACGGGCCCACATGGGAAAGATCGGCCAGGAGCGGATCGGCGGGGCGCTGTCCTGGAGCAACTCCCAGCGCTCGCTGCTCGCCGCGTACGCCGCGGCCTGCGGCGACCGCCCACCGGGGCCGGCGGGCGGCACGGCCCCGGCGAGCGACACGGACGGGGCGAGCGACACGGACGGGGCGAGCGACACGGACGGGGCGAGCGACACGGACGGGCCGGGAAAGAGGCCGCGCCGTTGAGCGATGACACGATACGCCTGGTCACGATCGGGCGGATTCTCCGCCGGCGCCGACGGCTCCTCCTCATCCTCACCGTGGTGGGCGCGCTCGTCGGCTACGGCACCTCTCTGCTGCTGCCGCCGCGGTACACGACGTCGGCGTCGGTGCTGCTGCCGGGCGCGTGGGAGGAGCGCGAGCTGCTGACGCAGGCGGAGATCGCGACCAGTTCGGTGGTGGTCGACCGCGCGGCCACCGCGCTCGGCTGGACCGGGGTGGACGGCGGCGAGGTGCGGGAGCACGTCAGCGCCGAGGCCACCGACGGGAACATCATCAAGATCTCGGGCACCGCCGACACCCCGGAGCGTGCCCAGCACCTCTCCGACCAGGTGGCCCGGCAGTTCGTCGCCTTCGCCAAGCAGGTCGCGGGCGACAGCGCCGACCCTGACGCCGGGGCGCCCGAGGCGCTGCGGCAGACGGTCAAGAAGACCAGCCGCCGCATCACCGAACTGGCCGGCCGGGCCGGTTCCGGGGAGACCGTGGAGAGCGTGCAGACCCGCACCGAGCTGGCGAAGCTGCGCACCGCGCTGCAGGAGGCCATCGACAAGCTGGACCAGGCCGACCCGGCCGACGAGCAGGCCGCCAACCTGGTCGTCATGGGATCCGCGGCCCGGCCGGCCGGCGAGGCCCCGCCGACCAGGACCCAGCTCGTCGGCGCCGGGGCCCTGCTGTTCTTCCTGTTCACGGTCGCCTGCCATCTCGTCGCCGCCCGGATGAGCCGCCGGCTGCGGACCGAGCCGGAGATCGCCGCGGCGCTGGGTTCGGCACTGCTGGGCACCGTCGACGTACCTGTCGGGCGGTCCGGGCACCGGACCGGAGGCCGTGGCCCGGGGGCACTCGTCCGCCGGCTGCTGGGCACCGACGTCCGGTGGGACCTGCCGGCCCCGCGGACCTCCGGCGACGAGGCCAGCAGACAGCTCCGCTACCGGCGGGTCTGCACCCGCCTGCGGGAACGGCTGCCGGCCCCCCGGCGGCTGCTGGTGGTCGTCCCGGACGGCGACCGGACCGCCCGCGGGGCCGCCGAACGGCTCGTCGCCGAGGCCGGGAGCGATCCGCTGCTGCGGGTGGTGGGGGTTCCGGTGGCCCGGCCGATGGTGCCGGACCGCGCCCACGAGTCGGGGGTCCTGGTGGTGCTCAGCGCGGGCACCTGGACCGCCGCGGAGCTGGCCGGCCTCAACGAGGCGTGCGCGGACGCCAAGCACGAGATCGTCGGCATCGTCCTCGCCGGCCCGGTCCGGGCGCGTACGTCCCGGTCCGCCGGTCCGCCGCCGGAGGCCGTGACGCCGGCGTTCGCGGTCGGCGAGGACGCGAGAAGAGGTGCACGATGACGACGAGTACGACTCCGGAGTCGTCGGCCGCCCCGCTGCTGGACCTGCAGGGGCTGGTGGTGTCGGTGCGCAGGCGCCGCCGGCTCTGGGGCTCCATGGCTCTGCTGGGGCTGCTCGGCGGCGTGGGGGTGGCGGTCCTGCTGCCGCCGCCGCCGACCGCGGTGACCAAGGTGCTGGTCGCGCACCAGGAGGACCAGCCCAACGACCCCGGAACGCTGATCCGCACCGACGTCGCCCTGCTGCAGACCACCCGGATCGCCGGCAAGGCCCTGAAGTCCCTCGGGTCCACGGAGAAACCGGAGGACTTCATGGAGGACTACGGGGGCATCGGCCTGACCAACAACCTGCTGCAGATCGAGGTGACCGGGGACAGCGACGCGGTGGCCGTGGCCCGCGCGAAGGCACTGGCCGACGCGTTCGTCGCCGACCACGTGCGGCGGATCCAGGAAGCGGCGGACGCGGAGGCCAAGGCCCTGCTCAAGCAGCGTGACCGCATCAAGGCCGACCTCGCCAAGGTCAACAAGGCCATCGGGGACGGCGCACCGGACAGCGGCCCGAGCGCCTCGGCGGACATGGAGTCCCTCTTCGCCCGCCGGGCCGAACTCACCTCCCGCATCTCCGACTTCGACCAGCGGGCCGCCGAGGCGCGCATCGGCACACCCCAGCTGGTGGCCGGCACCCAGATCGTGGACGCGCCGCGCGCGGTGCGGCACTCGCTGCCCAGGACCGCCGCCACCGACGCGGCGATCGGACTCGTCCTCGGGCTCGCCCTCGGGCTCGCGGTGGCCGCGGTCGGCACCGTGGTGGCGGACCGTCCCGTCCTGCGCCGGGACATCGCCGCGCACCTGGGCGCCTCGGTCCTGTCGGAGCTGCCCCGCCGGTCGCCCCGGCTGTGGCGGCGCCGGCCGGTCCGGGCCGCGCGCGAACGGCTCACCCTGACCCTGACCCGCGCCGTACGCGGCTCGACGGACCCGCTGTCGCTGCTGGAGCTGGGCTGTGCGCGCGCCGCCGGCGAGATCGCCCTGGACCTCGCCGGGGCACTGGCGGCCCAGGGGCCGGTGGCCGTCGTCGACGGGCTGCCCGGCCGGCAGCTCGCGGGCCGCCGCCCGAGACCGGGAGACCCGGCCGTGGTCGACGGCGCGCGGGCAGAGGCCCTGGCGCCCGAGGACCTCAGGATCGGCGTCGGCTCGGTGGCCCCCGGCACGGCGTGGACCGACCTGCGGTACCTCGGCACGCGGACGGTGCTCGTCGTACGGGCCGGGCACGGCAGCGTCGCCTGGCTGCACACCGTCGCGCGGCAGCTCGCGGACCAGCACATCGCGGTGGTCGGGGTGGTCCTGATCGACCCCGATCCGCGGGACCGGACCGACGGCACGCTGTGGGACGGGCCGCTGGGCGCGGTGCGCGGCCGGAGCGAACGGCAGGGCCGCCCGGGCGGAACCGGCCGGCGGCGGACCGAACGGCTGCCGATGTGGGCGGAGCGGGTCCCGGACAGCGATCAGGAGGCGCGGTAGCACATGTGCGGCATCGCAGGTACGTACCGATGGCCCGACGGGAAGGACGTGACCGACCGGCTCACCGACGTCCTCGCCCACCGCGGTCCGGACGGGGCCGGCCGGTACAGCCACCCCGTCGGTGACGCCGAGGTGCACCTCGGGCACCGCCGGCTGGCCATCATCGACCTCTCCGAGACCGGGGCCCAGCCGATGGTCTCGGACGGCCTCGTCCTGACGTACAACGGAGAGCTGTACAACGCGCCCGAGCTGCGCGCGGAGCTGGCGGGGGCCGGGGTGCGCTTCCGCGGCACCTCCGACTCCGAGGTGCTGCTGGAGGCCTGGCGGCGATGGGGCACGGACTGTCTGCCCCGGCTGCGCGGGATGTTCGCGTTCGGGATCTTCGACGAGCGCACCGGTGATCTGGTGCTCGCCCGCGACCAGCTCGGCATCAAACCGCTGTTCCTGCTGCGGCGCGGCGAGGGGCTGGTGTTCGCCTCCGAGCTGAAGGCGCTGGCCGCCGTGACGGGCAGGTCGCTGGAGGTGGACCACGCGGCGCTGGTGGCCTCGCTGCTGTACTACTGGGTGCCGGACTCCCGGTGCGCGTTCCGTGAGGCGGAGAAGCTGCCGCCGGGGAGCTGGCTGCGGTGCCGGGCCGACGGCCGGGTGGAGCGCGGCCGGTTCTGGAACCTGCGGGACGTCGCAGCGGAAGGCAGGGAACGCGCCCTCGCCGGCGACCATCCGGACCTCGCGGCCGTCGTCGAGGAGTCGACCCGGCGCCATCTGCTGTCCGACGTCCCCGTGGCGACGTTCCTCTCCGGCGGGCTCGACTCCAGCTATCTGACGGCGCTGGCGGCCCGGGACCGGCCCGGGATCTCCGCCTACACGATCGGGTTCCGCGCCGAGGACGCCAGGTTCGAGGCGATGCCGGACGATCTGCGGTACGCCCGGCAGGTGGCCGAGCGGTTCGGCGTCGACCTGCACGAGATCGAGATCGCGCCGGACGTGCTCGACCTGCTGCCCCGGATGACGTACCACCTGGACGAGCCGATCGGCGACCCCGCCGCGATCAACACCTTCCTGATCTGTTCGGCCGCCCGGGAGGCCGGGGTCAAGGTGATGCTGTCGGGGATGGGTGCCGACGAGCTGTTCGCCGGGTACCGCAAGCACCTGGCCAATCTGCTGGCGCTGCGCTACCAGCGCGTCCCGCGGCCCCTGCGGCGCGGGCTGTCCGCGGCCGTGGACCGGCTGCCGGTGGCCTCGGCCCGCCGGGGGTACCGGTCGGTGCGCTTCGCCAAGCGGTTCCTCTCCTTCGCCGATCTGCCGGAGGAGACCGCGTTCCGGCGCAGCTACACCATGTACGACCAGGACGAGCTGCTCGGCCTGATCGATCCGGACCTGGCCGGGACGGTCGACGACGTGCTGACCGAGCACGCGGACGTCTACGAGGACAACGACCTCGACGACTTCGTCAACCGCATGTGCCTGGGCGACAGCCGGATGTTCCTGCCGGGCCTGAACCTCGCCTACACGGACCGCTCCAGCATGGCCGCGTCGACGGAGGTGCGGGTGCCGTACGTGGACGTCGAGGTGGTCAGGGCGGCGTTCGCCGTGCCCGGCGACCGCAAGATCGTCGGCCGGCAGGGCAAGGCCGTCCTGAAGGAGGCCGCCTGCTCGGTCCTGCCCCGGGAGATCGTGTACCGGCCCAAGGGCCTGTTCAGCGCCCCGCTGCGGGCCTGGATGAGCCGGGACCTGGCGCCGCTGGTGCGCGAGGTGGTCAACGACGGCGAACTCGTCCGGTCCGGATTCCTGCGCCGCGACGCGCTGCGACGGCTGGTCGCCGAGGACGCCGCCGGGCACCGGGACAACTCCAAGCATCTGTGGCATGTGCTGACCCTCGAGTACTGGTATCGCGGCGCGGTCTCCGGCTCCGGCCGGAGCGCGCCCTGACGGCGGAGAGACAAGAGGACTTCGGGTGAAACAGGTAGTGCAGAACTACAAGAGCGGCGAGCTGGCGCTGCTCGACGTGCCGGTGCCGGGGTGCAAGCCGGGCGGCGTGCTGGTGCGATCCGCCTACTCGCTGATCTCCACCGGCACCGAGCTGATGAAGGTGTCCGAGGCCGGCATGTCGATGGTGGGCAAGGCCCGTTCGCGCCCCGACCAGGTGGCCAAGGTCGTGCAGAGCGTGGCCACCAACGGGGTGGGCCCCACCTACCGCAAGGTGATGGGCAAGCTGGACTCCTACACGCCGCTGGGCTACTCGCTGTGCGGGGTGGTCGAGCAGGTCGGCGCCGGCATCGACGACGTGAAGGCCGGCGACCTCGTGGCCTGCGCCGGCAACGAGCACGCGCTGCACGCCGAGCTGAACTGGGTGCCGAAGAACCTCTACGCCCCGGTGCCGGACGGCCTCGCGGCCCGGCACGCGGCCTTCGGCACCGTCGGGTCGATCGCGATGCAGGGCGTCCGCCAGGGCGAGCCCCGGCTCGGCGAGGTGGCGCTGGTCATCGGTCTCGGGCTGATCGGTCAGCTGGTGGCGCAGCTGCTGACCGCCTCGGGCGTCCGGGTCGTCGGGGTCGACCCCGACCCGGCGCGCTGCGAGCTGGCCGAACGCCTGGGCGCCGCCGCCAGCGGCGACCCCGACTCCGCGGCCGTGGCGCACGCCGTCGCCGAACTCACCGACGGCCACGGCGTGGACCAGGTGTATCTGGCGGCCGGCGGCGGCAGCAACCAGCCCGTCGAACTGGCCGCCCGGCTGTGCCGGGACCGCGGCCGGGTCGTCGACATCGGCAAGTGCCGGCTGGACCTGCCGTGGAACGCGTACTACGAGAAGGAGCTGGACGTCCGGTTCTCCCGGTCGTACGGCCCCGGCCGCTACGACCCCGCGTACGAGCTGGAGGGGCGGGACTACCCGATCGGCTACGTGCGCTGGACCGAGCGCCGCAACCTGGCGTGCTTCCTCGATCTCCTCGCCCGCGGGCGGGTCGACGTGGAGCCCCTGATCTCCCACACGGCCCCCTTCGACGACGCCGTGGAGACGTACCGCGGCCTGCAGGACGGCGATCTGAAGGCCGTGGCGGTGCTGTTCCGGTACCCCGACCACGAGGAGGAGGCTCAGGAGGCCGAGGCCCCGGCGGTGGCCGTGCCCGCGGTGCGGCACGCCGGCGCGGGGACCACCGCCCCGGCCCGGGCGGCCGGGACGCCGGTGCGGCTGGCGTTCGTCGGCGCGGGGAACTACGCGACGTCGATGCTGCTGCCGCATCTGGCGGGCCGCGAGGGCGTCGAGCTGTCCACGGTCGTGACCACGACGGCGCTGTCCGCGGCGAACGCGCAGCGCAAGTTCGGTTTCGGGGCGGCGACCACCGATCTCGACGCCGTGCTCGGCGACCCGTCCGTGGACGCGGTGTTCGTGGTCACCCGGCACAGCTCGCACGCCGAACTGACCCGCAGGGCGCTGCTGGCCGGCAAGGCGGTGTTCGTGGAGAAGCCGCTGGCGCTCACCGAGGAGGAACTGGCGGGAGTGCTCGCGGCGGTGGAGGAGTCCGGCAACGACCGGCTGCAGGTGGGCTTCAACCGCCGGTTCGCGCCCCTGCTGCGGGAGGCTAAGCAGCGGTTCGGCGCCCGGACCGGTCCGGCGAGCCTGCGCTACCTGGTCAACGCGGGCCGTCTGGACCACGGCAGCTGGTACCTCCGGCAGGGCACCGAGGGCTCGCGGTTCGCCGGCGAGGGCGGGCACTTCGTCGACACGGCGAGCTGGCTGCTCGACTCCGACCCGGTCTCGGTGTACGCGACGGCCACGCCCGGCAACGAGGACCTGCAGGTCGTGCTGCGCTACCCGGACGGCTCCACCGCCACCATCAGCTATGTGACCACCGGCTCGTCCGGCTTCCCCAAGGAGACGCTGGACCTGATCGCGGACGGCAGGGTGCTCCGGCTCGACGACTTCGTCCGTGCCTCGGTGTACGACCGCAAGCGGTGGGTGAGTTCGCGGCTGCCCAAGGCCCGGGACAAGGGCCAGAACGCCGAACTGGCCGCGTTCGTCCGGGCTGTACGGACCGGCGGGCCGATGCCGGTGCCGCTGGAGTCGCTGGTCGCCACGACGGCGGCCACCCTCGCCGTACAGACCGGCCTGGCCGGCGGCGCGCCGGTGACGTTGGCGAGGCCACGGTGAGCATGAGCGCGGGCTGGTACCTTCGCCGGCTGTCCCGGATGGGGCCGCGGGAGGTCGCGGGCCGGGTGGGCGACACGGTGCGCAGGCGCCGGTGGCGGTCGGCGCCGCCCGGGGGCCCGGAGGTGATCGGCGCCCGGTTCACCGCCGTACTGCCCCCGGGGACCCTCGCCGAGGTGCCGCCGGACGCGACGAAGCGTCTGGTCGCCGAGGCGGACCGGCTGCTGGACGGACACGCCGAGTACTTCGGGGTGCCCCGCGACGACCTGGCCGACCCGGACTGGTGCCACGACCCGAGGACCGGGCGCCGGGCGCCCTGGGGCTACGCCTTCGACGTGCCGTACCGGGACGAGGACGCGGTCGGGGACATCAAGCAGATCTGGGAGCTGTCCCGGCACCAGTACCTCACCGTGCTCGCCGCCGCCTACGCGGTCACCGGGGACGAGCGGTACGCCGAGCGGGTGGCCGCGCATCTGCGGTCGTGGTGGTCGGCGAACACCCCGCTGCGCGGGGTGCACTGGACCAGCGGCATCGAGCTGGGCATCCGGCTGCTGTCCTGGGTGTGGGTGCGCCGGCTGCTCGACGGCTGGGCGGGCGCGGCCGAACTGTTCGAGGGCAACCCGGTGGCACGCCGGCAGATCTGGCACCACCAGCGCTGGCTGGCCGCCTTCCCCAGCCGGGGGTCGTCCGCGAACAACCATGTGATCGCCGAGGCGGCCGGGCAGTTCGCCGCGTCCTGCGCCTTCGACTGGTTCCCCGCCTCGGCGCGCTGGCGGGCCGAGGCGCTGCGGTCGCTGGAGCGGCAGCTGCGCGCCAACACCTTCCCCTCCGGCCTCAACCGGGAGCTGGCCACCGAGTACCACGGCCTGGTGCTGGAGCTGGGCCTGGCCGCGCTGGCCGAGGCGGACGCCGCGGGCGTGCCGGTGCCCGCGCCGGTCCGGCTGGTGCTGCTGCGGATGACCGACGCGCTCGCGGCCGTCGTGGACAACCGGCTGCGGCCGCCGCGCCAGGGGGACGCGGACGACGGGCACGGTCTGGTCGTCGACGGGGCGGGCACCGACCGCTGGGGCTCCCTGCTGGCCACCGGGGAGGCCGTGTTCGGCCGCCTGGACTGGTGGCCGGCGGTGACCGGCACCGATGTGCGCACCCCGCTGCTGGCCGCGCTGGTCCGGCCTCACCCGGCGAAGGGGGCACCGGCGGTGTCCCGCCCGGCGAGCCGGCCCGACCGTTTCGCCGACGCGGGGATGACGATCCTGCGGGGGCCGGAGGAGATCTGGTGCCGCTGTGACGGCGGCCCGCACGGGTTCCTCTCCATCGCCGCGCACGCGCACGCGGACGCGCTGTCCCTGGAGGTCCGGCACGACGGGGTCGACGTGCTCGCCGACCCGGGGACGTACTGCTACCACGGGCAGCCTCAGTGGCGGCGGTACTTCCGGTCGACCCTCGGCCACAACACCCTGGAGCTGGACGGGGCCGACCAGTCCCTCTCGGGTGGCCCGTTCCTGTGGACGCGGCAGGCCCGCACCCGCGTCCTGGTCTGCGACACGTCCGGGGAGGGCGTGGCCCGCTGGGGCGCCGAGCACGACGGTTACGCGCCCTCGGTGCACCGCCGCCGGGTGGAACTGACGGCCGCGGCCCGGGAACTGCGGATCGTCGACGAGGTCCGCGGCCGGCACGGCCCGCGCCGGGCCGTGCGGCTGGCGTTCCACCTCGGCCCGGCGATCGCCGCGGACCTGACGGGCCACCGTGCGGTGCTCACCTGGACCCGGGACGGCGAGGAGCGTTCGGCGGTGCTGGACCTGCCCGGGCAGCTGTCCTGGCGCGCGCACCGCGGCGAGAGCGACCCGCCGCTGGGCTGGTACTCGGCCGGCTTCGGTCGCAAGGAACCCGCCACCACGCTGATCGGCACGGGCTTCGCCGACGGCGTGGAGGGGTTCACCACCGTACTCGGGTTCCGCGGCTAGGGAGGACGCTTGGGGATCACGTGGCGGCACCGGGCACGGGCCGTGGCACCGCTGGTGCTGGCACTGCTGGCGGCGACCGGCTGCGAGGGCACGCCGGACGCGGGGCCGAAGCCGTCCACCGCGCCGCCCACGGCCGTGGCCGGGGTGTGCGCCGCGCGCGCGGCCGGGCCGTCGAAGGCGCCGGAGGGCGCGGTGACGGTCGACCCCGTCGTGCCCGGCGACCTGGCGGTGAAGACCGAGGAGAACCCGCCGGGCACCACGTTCTGGCTGCTCCCGGGCAAGCACCGGCTCGGACCGGACCGCTACGCCCAGGTCCTGCCCAAGGAGGGGGACAGCTACCTCGGTGCGCCGGGCGCGGTGCTCGACGGGCGGAAGACCAACCAGTACGCGT
Source organism: Streptomyces sp. NPDC057438 (assembly GCF_042802995.1). Lineage (NCBI taxonomy): Bacteria > Bacillati > Actinomycetota > Actinomycetes > Kitasatosporales > Streptomycetaceae > Streptomyces > Streptomyces sp. NPDC057438. Next base: position 25,865 of record NZ_JBHVDD010000017.1, on the reverse strand, counting down.
TCGGCGGCAGCGCCCGCGACGTCACGATCCGCCATCTGACCGTGCAGCGGTTCGTCGCGCCGCACGACGAGGGCGTGGTCAACCACGACTCGGCCGACGGCTGGGTCATCGAGCACACGACGGTCCAGAACAACTCCGGCGCGGGGCTGATGGCCGGGGCCCGCCAGCGGGTGCGCGGCAACTGCCTGCGCGACAACGGCCAGTACGGCATGAACGCCTACAAGGCCGACGGCCGTATCACCGGCCTGGTGGTCGAGGGCAACGAGATCACGGGCAACAACACGGACGACTGGGAGAAGCGGCGGCCGGGCTGCGGGTGCACCGGAGGCGTGAAGTTCTGGGCCGTCGACGGCGCCGACGTACGCGGCAACTGGGTGCACGACAACCGCGGGACCGGACTGTGGGCGGACACCAACAACAACGACTTCCGCATCGAGGGAAACCTGCTGGAGGCCAACGACGGTGCCGCGCTGATCTACGAGACCAGCTACAACGCGGTCATCCGGCAGAACAGGATCCGGCGGAACAACTGGGTCGAGGGCCGCGACTACGCCGGGCGCGGCGACAGCTTCCCGTTCGCGACCGTCTACATCTCGGAGTCCGGCGGCGAACCACGGGTCCCGGCCCGCACCGACAAGATCGAGATCTACCGGAACGTGCTGGAGAACAACTGGTCCGGCATCACCCTGTGGGAGAACGCGGACCGGTTCTGCAACAGCCCGGCGAACACCTCCTCGGGCGAGTGCACGCTCCTGGTGAAGGACATCGAACGCTGCGAGCGGCCGGCGATCGCCACCGCTCCGCTCTACGACGACTGCCGGTGGAAGACCCAGCGGGTGGACGTCCACGACAACCGCTTCACGCTGGACAAGGCCGTCCTCGACTGCACGGTGAAGTGCGACCGCATGGCGGTGCTGGCCAACTACGGCACCTATCCGGACTGGTCGCCCTACCGGGGCGAACGGGTGGCCGAGGCGATCACGCGCAAGCAGCACAACCGCTGGCACGACAACGTCTACCGGGGGCCGTGGAGGTTCGTCGTCCACGACCCGAGCCGGGTCCTGGACTTCGCCCAGTGGCAGGACACGCCGTACCGGCAGGACGCGGGCAGCAGGTACCGCGCCGGGAAGGGCGGTTGAGATGGCCACCGACCACACGCCGAAGAGGGCGGTTGAGATGGCCGCCGACCACACGCCGAAGATCGTCGGGACGGTCTGGGGGCTGCTGGTCCTCAACACCCTCGGCTCCGCCGGGGCGAAGACCATCGTCCCGCTGCCGCGCTCCCTCATCCAGATGGTCACCATGGGCGCGCTCGTCGCGGCGTTCGCGCTGGCGCTGGTGGTCAATCCCCGGCTGCGCGTGCGCCCCAACGCCTACCTGTTCCTGCTGACCCTGCTGCTGGTGCCGAGCGTGATCTCCAGCGCGGACCTGGAGTCCGGCTTCGGCGCGGTGTTCCGCTGCGCCCGGCTGGCGCTGTTCGTCAGCACCCTGTGGCTGCTCACCCGCTGGTGGGACGGCGAGCTGAGGTTCGTCCGGCTGCACATCCGGATGTACTACGTGGTCCTCGGCTCGGTGGCCCTCGGCGCTCTCGTCTCCCCGGGCGCGGCCCTGCCCGAGCTGTACGGCGGGCGGCTGGTCGGCGCGCTCTGGCCGCTCACCCCGCCGCAGATCGGACAGTACGCGGCGGTGATCATCGGGCTGTCCGTGCTGCTCCTGCTGGGCCGCCGGACGACCCGGGGCAGCGCGGCGCTGGTCATCGTGCCGTCCCTCGTCCTGCTCGCGCTGACCCACACCCGCACGGCGACGCTCGGAATGCTCATCGGGCTGGTGCTGGCGATCGGCTCGCTCTTCCTGACCAGCACCGCCGCCCGCCGGTTCTTCGCCTGGGTGGTGCTGTGCGCCGCCGTGGCCGCGGTGGGGTTCGGGCCGGCACTGCGGGCGTGGTTCCTGCGCGGGCAGAGCCAGGAGAACTTCACCAGCCTCACCGGCCGGGCCAAGGTCTGGGAGGCGCTGCTGGCGGCGCCCCGGACCACCTCGGAGTACCTGTTCGGCACAGGTCTCGGCGACAAGTCGTTCGGCGGACTGCCGATCGACAACAGCTGGCTGGCCGTCTTCAACGAGCAGGGCATGACCGGCGTGACGCTGGTGGCGGCGATCGTCGTCGTGCTGGGCGGCGTCGCGCTGCTGCGGCCGCCGTCGCTGTCGAGGGCCTGCGCGATCTTCCTGATCAGCTACTGCGGCATCGCCTCGTACACCGAGGCAGGACTGGGCGACGCCTCGCCGTACCTGCTGCATCTGGCGGTGGCCGCCTCGCTGTTGGCGGTGCCCGCCGAGCCCGGGGCCCCGCCGCCCCCCACTGTCCCCCGACGGCGCGTCACGCGTTGGGTCAGAAGATCGGAGGTGGCCTGAGCATGCACGTGCTCGTGGTGCACAACCGCTACGCGTCGGCGCAGCCGAGCGGCGAGAACAAGGTCGTCGACCAGGAGGTGGAGCTGCTGCGCGCGGCCGGCCACCGGGTCGAGGTGTTCGAGCGGCGCAGCGACGACATCGCCGCCCGGTCCCTGCCGGGCAAGGCCGCGATCCCGCTGCTGGTGCCGTGGAACCCGGCGGTCCGCAGGGAACTCGCCGCGCGGCTGCGCGCCGCACGGCCGGACGTGGTGCACGTCCACAACGTCTTCCCGCTGCTGTCGCCGGCGGTGCTGGCCGCCTGCGCGGACGCCGGCGTGCCCGCCGTCGCGACGCTGCACAACTACACCCAGGTGTGCCCGCCCGGCACGCTGCAGCGCGAGGGCCGGCCGTGCGCCGAGTGCGTGGGGTCCGCGCCGCTGCCCGCCGTCCGGCACGGCTGCTACCGGGGTTCGCGGCTGGCGACGGTGCCGCTCGCGGTCAGTCTCTCGGTGAACCGGCGGCGATGGTGGTCCGGTGTGGAGCGGTTCTTCTGCATCTCGGCGGCGCAGCGCGAGGTCCTGGTGCGCTCCGGCATGCCGGCCGAGCGGCTGGCGGTGAAGCACAACTTCGTGCCCGACCCGGGCCCGCGCCGGGAGGGTGACGGCGAGCACCTGCTGTACCTGGGCCGGCTCGCGGAGGCCAAGGGGATACGGCTGCTCATGGCCGCCTGGGACGAGCTGGCCGACGGCGGCGGGGTGGGCGTACCGCTCGTGATCGCCGGGGCGGGGCCGCTGGAGCGGGAGGTGACCGCCTGGGCGGCGGGTCGCGACGACGTGCGGTACGCCGGGCTGTACGACACGGCGCAGGTCCGCGAGGCCGTCGCGCGGTCGGTCGCCGTGGTGGCTCCCTCGACGTGGCTGGAGGCGTTCGGCCTGGTGGTCGTGGAGGCGATGGCGGCGGGGGTCCCGGCCGTCGCCGCCGGTCACGGCGCCTTCGTCGAACTCGTCGAGGACGGGGTGACCGGGCTGCTGCACCGGCCGGGCGAGTCCGCCTCGCTCGCGTCGTGTCTGCGCGGGATCACGGCCGATCCGGCCCTGGGCCGGGAGATGGGCCGGGCGGCCCGGGGCCGCTACGAGCGGGACTTCAGCCCGGAGGTCGGGCTGGAGCACCTGGTGGAGGGGTACCGCGCCGCGATCGCGGGGCGGACGGAATCATTGGGGGGCAGTAGATGACCGGATGCCGACTCTGCGGCTCGACGGCGCTGGAGAGCGTCGTCGACCTGGGAGCGACGCCGCCGTGCGAGAGCTTTCTCGCCGCGGACCGACTGGACCTGCCGGAGCCGGCGTACCCGCTGCACCTGCGGGTCTGCACGGACTGCTGGCTGGCGCAGATCCCTCCGCTGATCACGCCGGAGGACACGTTCGAGGAGTACGCCTACTTCTCCTCCTTCTCGACCTCCTGGGTGGAGCACGCGCGCACGTTCGTCGGCGACGCCGTGGAGCGGGCGGGCCTCGGCCCCGACGCCTTCGTGGTCGAGGTGGCGAGCAACGACGGGTACCTGCTGAGGCATGTGGTGGACCGGGGGATCCGCTGCCTGGGCGTCGAGCCGTCGGTGAACGTCGGGGCGGCGGCGCGGGAGGCGGGGGTGCCCACGCTCACGGCGTTCCTGTCCCCGGAGACCGGTTCGGCGGTCCGGGCGGAGCACGGCCCGGCGGACCTGGTGGTGGCCAACAACGTGTACGCGCACATCCCCGACGTGGTCGGCTTCACCCGGGGGCTGCGGGCCCTGGTCGCCGACGACGGCTGGGTCTCGATCGAGGTGCAGCACCTGCTGACCCTGATCGAGGAGAACCAGTACGACACGATCTACCACGAGCACTTCCAGTACTACACGGTCGCCTCCGCGATCCGGGCACTGGCGAGCGGTGGACTGACGCTCGTGGACGTCGAGCTGCTGCCCACGCACGGCGGCTCGATCCGGCTGTGGGCCCGCCCGGCCGAGGTGGCCGGCGAGCCCACCGCGCGGGTGGCCGACGTGCTGGCCCGGGAGAAGGCCGCCGGGCTGCAGGAGCTGTCCGGGTACACCGAGTTCTCCGCCCGGGTGGCCAAGGTCCGCAGGGACCTGCTGCGGTTCCTCATCGACGCCGCAGAGCGCGGCGAGACGGTCGTCGGCTACGGCGCCCCGGGCAAGGGCAACACCCTGCTCAACCACTGCGGCATCCGGCCCGACCTGCTGGCGTACACCGTGGACCGCAACCCCTACAAGCACGGCAGGTTCACCCCGGGCACCCGCATCCCGATCCTGCCGCCCGAGCGGATCGCCGCCGACAGGCCCGACTACGTGCTCGTCCTGCCGTGGAACCTGCGGACCGAGCTGGTCGAGCAGTTGGCGTACGTGCACGAGTGGGGCGGCCGCCTGGTCTTCCCGATACCGGAACTGAGCATTGTCGAGGTCGAGGCATGAAGGTCGTCCTGTTCTGCGGCGGTTACGGCATGCGGATGCGCAACGGAACCTCCGACGACGTGCCCAAGCCGATGGCGATGGTCGGCCCGCGCCCGCTGATCTGGCACGTCATGCGCTACTACGCGCACTTCGGGCACAAGGAGTTCATCCTCTGCCTCGGGTACGGCGCCCACCACATCAAGAACTTCTTCCTCACCTACGAGGAGACGACGTCCAACGACTTCGTGCTGCGGGGTGGTCGGACCGAGCTGCTGTCCACCGACATCGCCGACTGGACGATCACGTTCGCGCAGACCGGCGTCGAGTCGCCGATCGGGGAGCGGCTGCGCCGGGTGCGGCACCACCTGGACGGCGACGAGATGTTCCTCGCCAACTACGCGGACGTCCTCACCGACGCCCCGCTGCCGGAGATGATCGACTCCTTCGCCCGGCGTGACGCCGGCGCGTCGATGATGGTGGTGCCGCCGCAGTCCTCGTTCCACTGCGTGGACCTGGGCGAGGACGGGCTGGTGGGGGGCATCACCGCGGTGAGCGACATGCCGCTGTGGGAGAACGGCGGCTATTTCGTGCTCCGCCAGGAGGTCTTCGACCACATCCCGGAGGGCGGTGACCTGGTCGCCGACGGATGCGCGCGGCTGGCCAAGGAGGGCCGGCTGGTGGCGCACCAGCACCGCGGCTTCTGGAAGCCGACCGACACCGTCAAGGAGCGGGCCGCGCTCGACGAGGCCTACGCCCGCGGCGACCGCCCGTGGGCCGTGTGGGAACGGGACACCACCGGGGTGGGCGCGTGATCCGGCTCGGCGCCGGACGCCCCGACCGGGTCGTCGCGGTGGGCGCGCACTGCGACGACATCGCCATCGGCGCCGGCGGCACGCTGCTGACGCTGTGCCAGGCACGGCCGGGCCTGCGGGTCGACGCGCTGGTGCTCACCGGCGGCGGAACCGACCGGGAGCAGGAGGAGCGGGCCGCGCTCGCCGCCTTCTGCCCGGGCGCCGACCTGCGGCTGACCGTGGGCAAGCTGCCGGACGGCCGGCTGCCCGCGCACTGGGAGGAGGCCAAGTCCGCGGTCGAGGAGCTGCGTGCGGCGACGGACCCGGACCTCGTGCTGGCCCCGCGCACCGACGACGCCCACCAGGACCACCGCGGCCTGGCGCGGCTGATCCCCACCGCGTTCCGCGACCACCTCGTGCTCGGCTACGAGATCGTCAAGTGGGACGGCGACCTCGGCCGTACGGCGGCGTACCAGCCGCTGGCCGCGGAGACCGCCGAACAGAAGGTGCGGCTGCTGCAGGAGCACTACCCCTCGCAGCGCCACCGGCCCTGGTACGACCGGGAGGCCTTCCTGGGCCTCGCGCGGATCCGCGGCATCGAATGCCACGAGCGCTACGCCGAGGCGTTCGCGGTCACCAAACTCACGCTCAACCTGGGGGGTTGAACCATGCGCGTACTCCTGACCGGACACCAGGGTTACCTGGGCACCGTGATGGCCCCGGTCCTCGCCGAGGCCGGGCACGAGGTCGTCGGCCTCGACGCCGGGCTGTTCGCCGACTGCGTGCTGGGCCCGACGCCCGCCGACCCGCCGGGGCATCGGGTGGACCTGCGCGACCTCACGGCCGAGCACGTGGGCGGGGTGGACGCCGTGATCCATCTGGCCGCCCTGTCCAACGACCCGCTGGGCTCGCTGGCGCCGCAGCTCACCTACGACATCAACCACCACGCGTCCGTGCGGCTGGCCCGGCTGGCCCGCGACGCCGGGGTCCGGCGCTTCCTGTACGCGTCGACCTGCTCGGTGTACGGCGCCGCCGGCGGTGACGAGCTGGTGGCCGAGGACGCCCCGCTGCGCCCGGTCACGCCGTACGCGGAGTCCAAGGTGCGGGTGGAGGACGACCTGCACGCGCTGGCCGACGGGGACTTCAGCCCGGTGTACATGCGCAACGCCACCGCCTTCGGCCACTCCCCCCGGCTGCGCGCCGACATCGTGCTGAACAACCTGGTGGGCCACGCGCTGCTGTCCGGCGAGGTGCTGGTGCTCTCCGACGGCACTCCCTGGCGCCCGCTGGTGCACGCCGCCGACATCGCGCGGGCCTTCACGGCCGCGCTGGAGGCGCCGCGCGAGGCGGTGCACGACCGAGCGTTCAACATCGGCAGCGAGGCCAACAACGTCACGGTCGCCGAGATCGCCGAGCAGGTCGCCGAGGCGGTGTCCGGCGCGAAGGTGGTGATCACCGGGGAGAACGGCGCCGATCCCCGGTCCTACCGGGTGGACTTCTCCCGGTTCCGGGCCGCGGTCCCCGGCTTCGACTGCGAGTGGTCGGTGAAGCGGGGCGCGCTCGAACTCGCCGACGCCTACCGGACGTTCGGGCTCACCAAGGAGGACTTCGAGCGGCGCTTCACCCGGCTGGCCGTGCTGCGGGCGGCGTCCGATGCCGGCACCGTCGACGACACCCTGCGGTGGCGCGGATGACCGTCGGCGAGGAGATGCACGCGCTGGTCGAGCGGTTGTACCCGCTGTGCCGGAGCATCACCGGCGACGGGGTGCGCGCCACCCTGGACATCGTCGGCGAGTACATCCCGCTCCAGGTGCACGAGGTGCCGACCGGGACCCAGGTGCTCGACTGGACGGTGCCGCAGGAGTGGAACATCCGGGACGCCTACGTCGCCGACGCCTCCGGCAGGCGGGTCGTCGACTTCAACGCCTCCAGCCTGCACGTGCTGGGCTACAGCGTGCCGGTGTCGGCGACCCTGCCGCTCACCGAGCTGCGCGAGCACCTGTACACGCTGCCGGAGCAGCCGAGCCTGGTGCCGTACCGCACCAGCTACTACGAGCCGCAGTGGGGCTTCTGTCTCTCCCAGGACACCCTGGACGCGCTGCCGGACGGCCCGTACGAGGTGCGGGTGGACTCCACGCTCGCCGACGGCCACCTCACCTACGCCGAGCACGTGGTCCCCGGCCAGGTCGCCGACGAGGTGATCGTCTCGTGCCACGTCTGCCACCCGTCGCTGGCCAACGACAACCTGGCGGGCGTCGCGGTGGCGACCTTCCTGGCCCGGGCACTGGCGGAGCGGACACCCCACTTCACCTACCGGTTCGTCTTCGCGCCGGGCACCATCGGGGCGATCACCTGGCTGGCCCGCAACGCCGAACGGATCGAACGGGTCAAGCACGGCCTGGTGCTGGCCTGCGCCGGCGACCGGGGCGAGGTGACGTACAAGCAGAGCCGACGCGGCGACGCGGAGATCGACCGGGTGATGCGGCACGTGCTGAACGCCTCCGGGCGCCCGCACCGCGTCACCGAGTTCACCCCGTACGGCTACGACGAGCGCCAGTACTGCTCACCGGGGTTCGATCTCGGTGTCGGCTCGCTCAGCCGGACCCCGTACGCGGGCTACCCGGAGTACCACACCTCGGCGGACAATCCGGACTTCGTCACCCCGGAGGCGATGACGGACACCCTGGACCTGTGCCGGGAGGCGTTCGCCGTGCTCGACGGCAACCGGCGGTACGTCAACCTCAGCCCCTACGGCGAACCGCAGCTGGGCCGGCGCGGCCTGTACGACTCGCTCGGCGGCCGCAGCGACGCCAAAGAGGCCCAGATGGCCATGTTGTGGGTGCTCAGCCTCTCCGACGGCGAGCACTCCCTGCTGGACGTCGCCGAGCGGTCCGGGCTGCCCTTCGACACCGTCGCCGTCGCGGCCGGTGCCCTGCACGGTGCCGGACTGATCAAGGCATGACGCCGATGACCACCGGGGAGGAGAAGGCGACGGCACGGGCGCGGCCCGCCCGGCGGGCCCTGCTCGGCCGGCTGTCCTGGGGACTGGCCGACCAGGCGGCCTCCAGCATGACCAACTTCGCGGTGGGGATCTATGTCGCCCGCTCGCTCGGGCTCACCGCGTTCGGCGCGTTCAGCCTGGCCTGGGTGACCTACGGCGTGGTGCTCAGCGTCTCCCGGGGGCTGGCCACCGACCCGCTCGTGGTGCGCTTCAGCGGTGTGCCGGACGCCGCCTGGCGGGGGGCGGTGGCCCGTTCGTCGGGCACCGCGCTCGGCGTCGGCTGCGTCATCGGCGCGGCCTGCCTGCTGGTCGGACCGGCCGCCGGCGGCCACGTGGGGCCCGCCTTCGCCTGCCTCGGCGTCATGCTGCCGGGGCTGCTGCTGCAGGACGCCTGGCGGTACTCGTTCTTCGCCGCCGGCGCCGGGCGGAAGGCGTTCGTCAACGACGTGGTGTGGGGCGTCGCGCTCGTCCCGGCCATGGTCGTGGCGGCCCGTGTCGGCACGGTCGCCGCGTTCGTGCTGGCCTGGGGCGCGTCCGCCGCGGTCGCCGCGGTGTACGGCTGCTTCCAGTCCGGCATCCGCCCCCGGCCGGCCGGAGCGCGCGCCTGGCTCCGCGACCACCGCGACCTCGGCTACCGCTACCTGGTCGAGAACACCTCCCTCAGCGGCGCGGCCCAGCTGCGGGCGTACGGGCTCGGCGCGATCGTCGGGGTCGGCGCGGTGGGCGTGGTCCGGGGCGCCGAGCTGCTGCTCGGCCCCTTCCTCGCCGTGCTGATGGGGCTGTCGCTGGTCACCGTCGCGGAGGCGGCCCGGGTGCTGCGGCGGGCCCCGCACCGGCTCGGCAGGTTCTGCCTCCTGCTCGGCGGCGCGCAGGCCGTCGCCGCGCTGGTCTGGGGCGCGGCGCTGCTGCTGGTGCCGGACCACTACGGCGAACTCGTGCTCGGCGGCGTCTGGCAGGCCGCCTCGGAGCTGATCGTGCCGGCCACGCTCGGTGTCGCGGGCGCCGGTCTCGGCACCGGTGCGGCGGCCGGCCTGCGCGCGCTCGGCGCGGCCCGCCGCAGCCTGCGCTGCCAGCTGTTCGCCTCCGCCTGCTACGTCGGCGGCGGACTCGGCGGGGCCGCCGCGGCCGGCACGGTCGGCTCGGCCTGGGGCGTCGCCGCCGCGACCCTCGCCGGCTCCGCCGTGTGGTGGCTGCAGCTGCGCTCCGCCCTGCGCGAGCGCCACCAGGACTCCATCCGCGAAGTGAGGACGCCATGACCGCCCAACCCCGGCTGAGCATCGGCCTGCCCGTCTACAACGGCGAGGAGTACCTCGCCGAGTCGTTCGACGCCCTGCTCGGCCAGACCTACGAGGACTTCGAGCTGGTCGTCTCGGACAACGCCTCGACCGACGGGACCGAGGACATCTGCCGCCGGTACGCGGCGAAGGACTCCCGCATCCGGTACATCCGACTGCCCCGCAACATCGGCGCCGCGCCCAACCACAACTACGTGTTCACCGAGTGCCGCGGCGAGCTGTTCAAGTGGGCCTCGCACGACGACCTGTACGCCCGGGACCTGCTGCTGCGCTGCGTCGAGGCCCTGGACGAACGGCCGGACGTGGTCCTCGCGCACAGCGGCCAGGCGGTCATCGACGGCGACGGCAAGGTGAAGGTCCCCTACGCGTACGGGCTCGCCACCGACTCGCCGCACGCGCCGGAACGCTTCCGCAGCCTGCTGTTCGAGCCCGGCGGCGACGACTTCTACGGGGTGATGCGGGCCGACATGCTGCGCCGGGTGAAGCCGCACGACAGCTACCACCACGCGGACCGCACGTTCGTCGCCGAGATCACCCTGCACGGGCCCTTCCACCAGGTGCCCGAGCTGCTGTACTTCCGCCGCGACCACCCCACCCGCGCCGAGCGGGCGAACCCCTCCAAGCGCTCCCGGTGCGTCAACCTGGACCCGCGCCGGGCGGGCCCGCTGCACCCGACGCCCCGGCTGCTCGCCGAGTACGTCTGGGGCTTCGTCTCGGCGATCCGCCGGGCGCCGCTGTCCCCGGCCGACCGGCGCGCGTGCCACCGCCACCTGGCCGCGTGGATGACCAGCAGGGTCCGGCCGGGCGCCGGCGAGAGGGTCGAGGACCGCGCCCCGGTGGACCCGGCCCGGTACGACGTCTCCGTGGACGCCCTCGTCGCCGGCCGCGAAGGCAGGCAGGCATGAGGTCCGCGGGCGAACCCCCCGTGCGCGTAGGGGTGTTCGGGCTGCTCGGCTCCGGCAACCTCGGCAACGACGGGTCGCTGGAGGCGGTGCTCGGCCGGCTCCGCGCCGAACGCCCGGAGGCGGTCGTGGACGCGCTGTGCGGCGGGCCCGAGGCCGTCACGGCCCGGTACGGCATCCCCGCGACGCGGCTGCACTGGTACCGCGGGGAGTACCGGACCGCCTCCCGCGCGGGCGCGATCGCGGGCAAGGGCCTGGGAAAGCTCGTCGACGCCTTCCGCACCGCCGCCTGGGTGCGCCGGCACGACGTGGTGATCGTGCCGGGCATGGGCGTCCTGGAGGCCACGCTGCCGCTGCGGCCGTGGGGTTTCCCGTACGCGCTGTTCCTGCTCTGCGCAAGCGGCCGGCTGACCGGGACCCGGGTCGCGCTGGTCGGTGTCGGGGCAGGACCGATCGGCAACCGGGCGACCCGCACCCTGGTGCGCTGGTCCGCGCGGCTGGCCGCCCACCGGTCGTACCGGGACGAGCTGTCCCGTGACGCGATGCGGGCGATGGGCGTGGACACCGCGCGCGACGCGGTCCACCCGGACCTCGCCTTCGCCCTGCCGGCGCCGAGCTCGCCCGGCGGTCCGCCGGGCCGGGTGTGCGTCGGTGTCATGGACTTCCACGGCGGCGACGACGACCGCGACCGGGCCGAGGAGATCCACCGGCGCTACCTCGACGGGACGACCCGCTTCGTCCGCGCACTGGCCGAGGAGGGCAGGTCCGTCCGGCTGCTCACGGGCGACGCGTGCGACGCGCCGGTGGTCGCCGCGATCCTCGACGCGGTGGACTCGCCGCTGGTCACCGCCGCCGGGGCGACCTCGCTGGCCGACCTGATGAGGGAGACGGCCGCCGCCGACACCGTGGTGGCGACCCGCTACCACAACCTGGTCTGCGCGCTGCGGTCCGGCACCCCGACGCTCGCCCTCTCCTACGCGGCCAAGAGCGAGGCGCTGATGGCGCTGATGGGCCTGGACGCGTACTGCCACCCGGCCCGCGAGGTCGACGCCGACCGCCTGCTCGAACAGTTCCGGGAGCTGGAGAAGAACGCGACGGACACCCGGCGGACCCTCGCCGAGCGGAATCTGGCCGTCACCCGGCAGCTCGACGAGCAGTTCACGGCCCTGGCGAGGGCCCTGTTCCCGGCGGCCGACCGCACCCACACCCCCTCCCCCACGCCCACGCCCACGCCCACGCATCCTCGGCAGGAGACGCCATGAAAGCGACGGAAGTCCCGGAGATCTCCGGCGCGTACCTCTTCGAGCCGACCCCGTACGCCGACGAACGCGGCTTCTTCTGCCGCACCTTCGACGCCGACGTGGTCCGCTCGGTGGGCCTGGACCCGGACGCCTTCCTCCAGGACAGCCTGTCCCGCTCGGTGGGCGGCGTGGTGCGCGGCCTGCACCTGCGCTCCGGCGCCGGCGAGGCCAAGCTGGTGCGGTGCTCGTACGGGAGGATCTTCGACGTCGTCGTGGACCTGCGGCCGGGCTCGCCGACCTATCTGGGCCGGGCCTTCTTCGAACTGTCGGGCGAGACACAGACGACTCTCTACATCCCGGCGGGCTGCGCGCACGGCTTCCAGGCCCTGACCCCGACCGCCGACACCTCGTACCGGATCGACCGCCCGCACGATCCGTCCGAGGACGTGACGATCGCCTTCGACGACCCCGACCTCGCCATTCCCTGGCCGCTCCCGGTCACGTCGATGTCCGATCGGGACCGGAGGGCGCCCGGCCTGGCCGAGGTCCTGAAGCACAGGGAGAGCTGACACCGCCATGGACACCGAAGAGTTCGCACTCCCCCGGTCGCGGGCGGCCAACGAGCGGCTGCACGCCCTCGTCCCCGGCGGCGCGCACACCTACGCCAAGGGCGACGACCAGTACCCCGAGCACCTGGCGCCGGTCATCAGCCACGGCAACGGCGCCCATGTCTGGGACGTCGACGGCAACCGCTACATCGAGTACGGCTCCGGCCTGCGGTCGGTCAGCCTCGGGCACGCCCACCCGCGCGTGACCGAGGCGGTGCGGCGGGAACTCGACCGGGGCAGCAACTTCGTCCGGCCGTCCGTCGTCGAGGTCGAGGCCGCCGAACGCTTCCTGGCGACGGTGCCGACCGCCGAGATGGTGAAGTTCGCCAAGAACGGCTCCGACGCCACGACCGCGGCGGTGCGCCTGGCCCGCGCCGCCACCGGACGCTCGCGGGTGGCCCTCTGCGCCGACCATCCGTTCTTCTCCACGGACGACTGGTTCATCGGCACCACACCGATGGCCGCCGGCATCCCGTCGGCCACCAACGACCTCACCGTGACGTTCCCCTACGGGGACCTTGCGGCCACCGAGGAGCTGCTCGCCCGGTACCCGGACGACATCGCCTGCCTGATCCTCGAACCCGCCACCCACACCGAGCCGCCGCCGGGGTACCTCGCCGGCCTGCGCGCCCTGGCCGACCGGCACGGCTGCGTCCTGGTCTTCGACGAGATGATCACCGGCTTCCGCTGGTCCGAGGCGGGCGCCCAGAGCCTGTACGGCGTCGTCCCCGACCTCTCCACCTTCGGCAAGGCGCTGGGCAACGGGTTCGCCGTCTCCGCGCTGGCCGGGCGCCGCGCGCTGATGGAGCTGGGCGGGCTGCGGCACTCCGGCGAGCGGGTGTTCCTGCTGTCCACCACGCACGGCGCGGAGACGCACGCGCTGGCCGCCGCGATGGCGGTGCAGAGCACGTACGTCGAGGAGGGCGTCACCGCGCGGCTGCACGCCATCGGCGAGCGGCTGGCCGCCGGTGTCCGCGACGCCGCGGCCGCCATGGGCGTCGGCGACCACGTCCTCGTCCGGGGCCGGGCCAGCAACCTGGTCTTCGCCACCCTCGACGAGAACGGCCGGCCGTCGCAGGAGTACCGCACCCTGTTCCTGCGCCGGCTCCTCGCGGGCGGGGTGCTGGCCCCGTCGTTCGTGGTGAGCGCCGCGCTCGACGACGCGGACATCGAGCACACCGTCGACGTGGTGGCCGAGGCGTGCGCGGCGTACCGGAAGGCGCTGGACGCGGCCGACCCCACTCCGTGGTCGGGCGGACGCCCGGTGAAGCCGGTGTTCCGCCGCCTGGTGTAGGTGACGCCGGCGCCGCCCAGCCCGGCGCCGGCTCTCCGTCATGGACCGGAGCGCCGCCCGACCGGCCGGACGACCGGACGACAGGTGGGGCGGTGTTCCGCCGCGCGGCGCGACGGACATCGACATCGACCGGGCCCGAGGACGCGGGGCGCGGGGGCGCGGGGCCGCGATGCACCGCGTCGGCAGTGGCTCCGCCGTCCCGCCGCCTGACCGGACGACCGGTGGCGCGGTAGTCCCGCCCCTCGGCATGACGGACGTCAGCGGCGCCGCAGTCGGCCGGGGGCCGCCGTCCGGTCGACCAGCCACGCGGTCGCCGGTGTCACCGCCAGCGCGGTGCACCAGCCGCCGAGGACGTCGGTCGGGTAGTGCGCGCCCAGGGCGACCTGGGCCCAGCCCATGGCGGCACCGGCGGCCAGCGCGGTGGCGAGCACGAGGGACGGGCCGGCCGTCCTGCCGAGGCCGAGCCGGCCCGCCGCGAGCAGTGCGACCACGAGGGCGAGCGTGGTGAGGAAGGCGGTGTGCCCGCTCGGGTAGGAGAGGTTGCCGTCGCCGTGGATGGTGCGTCCGACCAGCGACTTGAGCGATGTGGTCGCCCCCACGGCGATACCGGCCGAGGCGACGGCGAGCACAGCCGCCCGAGGACGCCGCAACAGGAGACAGCCCACCACGAGGGCCATGACCAGGGCCGTGGCCCCCGCGGGCTCCCCCAGGAAATCGACGGCCAGAGCGACCTGTCGCCACGGCGGCCCCACCCCGTCCACGACCGCCGAGATCCGCACGTCCACCGCACCCGGCTCACTGTCACCGGCGAAGAGGAACCCGCCCACGGCGACACCCAGCGCGGCGAGAACAGCCACCACCCCGAGCCCCCCACGCAGCGCCGACGGCAGCACGGGCGGCGCGGGCCGCTCACCGTGTCCGCCGGGCCCGACGCCGACGCGCTCCTCGACCTCCGCCACCACAGAGCCCCCCGTCGTGTCCCTCCCCGCCACCCTAACCAACACGAGTTCCCCGGCACGGGGCACTCGGCGACCTGGTCGGCGCACAACTCGGTGCTCTGGGACGCGTCGGCAGCGATCATGTCGGCGGGGGTGGTGGGGCCGTACGCAGGGCGTGTCGCGATACACAGTGGGCGGCACAGCCGGGGGGCGGGTAGGGCTTGCGCAGGTCGAGCGTTCGGGCGCCGCCACCCCCGCTGCCGCTTCGAGCGCAGGACGAAGGCCCCGCCCCGGTGGATTCCGGGGAACGGGGCCCGGGGGTGGGCAGGGGCGGGCGTCAGACGCTCGTGCCCTGGCGGTCGTCCCGCGGCTGCGCGAGGTCGGCCGGGCGGGCCGGCGGGGCCGCCCGGTGGCCCGGCCACCAGGCGTGGCGGCCGAGGAGGGCCGTCACCGTCGGGACCAGGAGGATCGCCATCACGAACGCGGTCAGCAGGATGCCGAACGCGACCGCGAAACCCATCTGCTGGAGCATCGAGTTGGGGGCGAGGACAAGGACGCCGAAGGTACCCGCGAGGATCACCGCGGCCGCGCCGATGGTCGGTGTGGAGCGGGCCACCGCCCGGGCGACCGCGTCCCGCGGGTCGTGGCCCGCGCGGATCTCCTCGCGCAGGCGGGCGACCATCAGGATGTTGTAGTCGGTGCCGATGGCCACCACGAAGAGGTAGACGATCACCGGCAGCGTGAAGAGCAGGCCGTTCTCGCCCCTGAGGTCCTGGAAGAGCCAGACCGTCGCACCGAGGGTCGCGCCGAAGCCGAGGCCCACCGCCATCATCAGGTACAGCGGGGCGACGACACTGCGCAGCAGCAGGCCCAGAATCAGCATGATGGCCGCGCCCGCCACCGGGAAGACCAGGCGGTAGTCATGGGTGACCGCGGTGCGGACGTCCGCGAGGAGAGCGGTGGTGCCGCCGACGAGGGCGGTCGTGTTCTCGGGGGCCGAGCGGTGGGCCAGGTCCCGCAGCGGGCCGTCCACCAGGTTGATCGACCGTTCCTCGGCCGGGCCGTGGGCCAGGACCAGGCTGTACTGGGCGACCGTGCCGTCGGCGGAGAGGACCGCCTTCGGGGACATGGAGCCGACGCCCTTCGCGCCGTCGAACGCCGCGCGGAAGCCGGCGAGGGACTTCTCGTCCAGTCGGCTGCCGTTCGTGGAGCGGACGTACACCGTCGTGGGGTCGGTCTGGCCGGCCGAGAAGCCCTTCTCGAGGTCCTTCGCCGCGATGACGGACTCCAGGTTCTGCGGCATGGAGGCCGCCCCGTCGAACTCGGCCCGGAACCCGAGGGTGCCCACCGCGAGGACCGCGAGCAGCCCCGCCGAGAGGGCGGCGACCAGCGCCGGGCGCTTCGCGGCGAGCCGGCCCGTCCCGTCGGCGAGACGGTTCTTCGCGGGCCTGCGCCATGACGTGGACGGCCAGAACGCCTTGGTGCCCAGCATCGAGAAGACCGCCGGGACCAAGGTGAGTCCGGCCGCCAGGGTCACCCCCACCGCGATGGCCAGCGCCGGTCCCATCGCGCGCAGCATGCCCATGCTGGACAGCAGCAGCGCCAGGAACGCCACGATCACCGCGCCCGCCGCCGAGGCGATGGTCTCGCCGACCACGGAGACCGACCTCAGCATGGCGTCCTTGGGCGCGGTGCCCTCGCGAAGCTGCTCGCGGAAGCGGAACAGCAGGAAGAGGATGTAGTCGGTGCCGACGCCGAACAGGACGACGATCAGGATCGCGGAGATCGAGGCGTCCACCTTGAGGCCTCCGAGCTCCGCCGCGAACGAGATCAGGCCGGTGGCCACGACGTACGCCACCGCGATCAGCAGGACCGGCAGCACGGCGATCAGCGGGCTGCGGAAGATGATCAGCAGCAGCACCACGATCAGCGCCAGCGTGGCCAGCATGATCATCGCGTCGGTGTCGCCCGCTGACTCCATCGAGTCCAGCGAGATGGCGGCGGTGCCGGTGAGGCCCATGCGCAGATCGGTGCCGGAGAGCAGCGGCTTGGCATCGGCGCGCAGGTCGCGCATGGACTCGATCAGCGTGAGGTCGGCCGGGTCCTTGACGGTGGCGACGACGGAGGCGAGGGCGATCCTCCCGTTCGGGGAGACCGCCTGCGGGCCGGTCCGCACCGCCTTGACCCGGGGCAGCCCGCGGTCGGTGAGGCCGGCGGCGACCTTCGCCACGTCGGCCAGGTCCTCCTCGGTCAGCTTCGCACCGTCCGCGCGCTGGAAGACCGCTGTCGCGGCCGGCTGCTCGTGCTGCGGGAACGCCTTCTTCTCCAGGTCCGCGACCAGGACGGACTCGTAGTGGGGGGGCAGGAATTCGGCCTGGTCGCTGGTCGCCTTGAGCTGGGGTGCCAGCACGGCCAGCGCCACAGCGGCCAGCAGCCAGGCCGCGACGGTGGTCAGGGGGCGGCGAACGGCGAACCGTCCGATCCGTCCGAACATGGGGGGCTCCGTTGGTTGTTGGGCGGTTCGTCTCCCGGTCCCGCGCCCCGGGTGGTCCCCTGCGCGGCGGGGGTGGACGGCGCACAGAGAGCCTGACTCCCCCGGGGATCGAGTCGCGTGTCTCGACGGACGGCCGAATCTAGGAGCCGTTTCTATAAAGGAACTTGCACCGACCGCTTCACGTTGTGTCCGCTGAGTGAGATCTTGATCGGGTACGGTGACGGGACCGTCGGATGTGGTGAAGATTTCGGCCGTTCGGGGAAGAGGCGGCAGCGGGGGCGTTGTGGCCATGGGGGAAGTAGGGGCGACGGTGCTTCAGGTGGTCTTCCGGGTTTTAGGGCCGCTGGAGATCGAGGCGGACGGGCACGCCGTGCCCCTTCAGGGGGCCCGGCAACGCAGCCTCATGGCGATGCTGCTGCTCTCCCCGGACCGGGTGGTCTCGGTCGACGCGCTGGCCGACGCCGTGTGGCACGGCAAACCGCCCGCCACCGCCCGCAACCAGATCGCCATCTGCGTGTCCGCCCTGCGCAAGACCTTCAGGACGGCGGTCGGCCTCGACGACGTCCTGGTCACCAGCCATCCCGGGTACATGCTGCTCGCCGGTGAACACCGCATCGACGCGGTCGAGTTCGACCGCAGCGCCGTGCTCGGCCGGGAAGCCGCCCGGGGCGGCCGGGCCCACGAGGCGTGCGCCCACTTCGAGGACGCCTTGGCGATGTGGCGCGGACTGGCCCTGGAGGGCATCGGCGCGGAGCGCGTGGAGGCGGAGGCGGCCCGGCTGGAGGCGATGCGGCTCGACGTGTACGAGGAGTACACGGGGCTGCGCATCAAGCTCGGCCGCCACCGCGACCTGCTGGGCGAGCTGACCGCGTTCACCCGTGAACACCCCCTGCGCGAGCAGGCCCTCGCCCATCTGATGCTCGCCCAGTACCGGTCGGGACGACGGGCGGACGCCCTGGAGACGTACCACGCGGGCCGCCGCCGCCTCGCCGACGAGCTGGGCATCGATCCCGGGCCCACGCTCCAGGAGCTGCACGAGTCGATCCTCGCCGACGCCCCCGAACTGAGCGCGCCCGCGGCCGCGGTGACCGTCACCGTCGCGCCGCAGGCCACCGTGCCCGCGCAACTCCCCTCCGACATCGCCTCGTTCACGGGGCGCACCGCCGAGCTGGCCGCGCTGGACCGGCTGCTGGACCAGGTCGGCGGCGGGGCGCTGACGGTGGGGGCCGTCGCCGGGACCGGCGGCGTCGGCAAGACCGCGCTCGCCGTGCACTGGGCGCATCAGGTCGTCGCCCGTTTCCCCGACGGCCAGCTCTACGCCGACCTGCGCGGGTACGACGGCGAGGAGGCCCCGCGCCGGCCCGACGCGGTCCTGGACGGCTTCCTGCGCGCGCTCGGGGTGCCCGCCCCCCAGATACCCGCCGACCGGCACGAACGCGCCGACCTCTTCCGCAGCATGCTCGACGGCCGGCGGGTCCTGATCGTCCTGGACAACGCGCGCTCCTTCGCCCAGATCCGGCCCCTGCTGCCCGGCACCGGCCAGTGCTGTGTCCTGGTCACGGGGCGCGACGCGATGGACACCGCGCTCGCCGGGGACTACTTCTTCCAGTCGCTCAACCTCGGCCCGCTGGACGAGAGCGAGGCCATCGCCCTGCTGGCCCGGGTCGCGGGCGACGACGGGCTCACCGCCGACCCGGTGGGCGCGGCCCGGCTGGGCGAGCTGTGCGACCGGCTGCCGCTCGCCCTGCGGATCGCGGCGGCCCGGCTGGCCGCGAAGCCCCACTGGTCGGTGCGGACCCTGGTGACTCGCCTGGAGAACCAGCGCCGAAGACTCGACGAACTCAGTCCCGACGAGCGTGGGGTGCGCGCCGGTCTGCGGCTCAGCCACCGGGACCTGGCCCCGGGCGCGGCCCGGATGTTCCGCAGGCTGGGCCTGCTGACCGTGCCCGACTTCGCCGCCTGGGCAGGGGCGGCCCTGCTGGACATCGACCCGGTGGACGCCGAGGACCTCATCGAGGAACTGGTCGACGCCCAGCTTCTGGAGCCGCGCCGGGCGGGTGCGGACGGCCAGGTCCGTTACCGCTTCCAGGAGTTGGTGCGGCTGTTCGCCCGCGAGTGCGCGTACGCGGAGGAGAGCGAGGAGGACCGCCGGAACGCGGTGCTGCGGGCCTGCGGGGCATGGCTCGGTCTCGCCGAGGAGGCCCACCGCCGCGTCTACGGCGGCGACTTCACCGTGGTGCGGGCGGCGAAGGCGTCGCCGCACCCGTTGCCCGGGCATCTGGTCGACGCCCTGCTCGACAACCCGATGGGCTGGTTCGACACGGAGCGCGCGACGATCACCGGGCTGGTGGAGCAGATCGCGCAGGCGGCGACGGCCGGGGACGTCGACGGGGCGTCGTACGCCTGGGGGCTGACGATGGCGAGCGTCACCCTCTTCCAGAGCCGCAACTTCCTGGAGGACTGGCGGCGTTGCGCCGAGCTGTCGCTCGCCGCGGTCCGGCGGGCGGGCGACGCGCTGGGCGAGGCGGCGATGCTGCACTCGCTGGGCACCCTGGAGATCGTCCAGTGGGACTACGACCGTGCGCACGAGCGGCTCGGACTGGCTCTGCGGCTCTTCGAGGAGCAGGGCGAGCAGCAGGGCCGGGCGCTCGTGCTGCGCAACATGGCCCTGTGCGAACGCCATCGGGGCGAACTGGACCGGGCTGCCGACCGGGGCCAGGAGTCGCTGGAGACCTTCCGGGCGGTGGGCGACAGGTACGGGGAGGCGTACATGCTGGGGCTGCTGGCGCAGATCGCGTTGGAGCGCGGTGCGGCGACCACCAGTCTGGAGCTGTCGGCCGAGGCCATCGCCCGCTGCCGGTCGATGGGTACCGCGCGCGGTGAGGCACAGAGTTCGGTGCGGTTCGCGGAGGCGCTGACCTGGCTGGGCGAAGGGGGCCGGGCGGAGGAGTCGTGCCGCCGGGCCCTGGAACTCGTGCGGGAGACCGGTGACCTGCGCGGTGAGGCTCACGCGCTGCGGGCGCTGGGCGAGGCCCTGTGGCAGCAGGGGCGCACGGCGGAGGCGGAGGGGGCGCTGCGGGAGGGGCTGGCGGTGGCCCGGGAGGTGCCGGACCGGTTCCTGGAGGGGCGGGCGGCCGCCGTGCTCGGCTGTCTGCTGGCGCTGCGCGGGGACCGCGCGGGCGCGGTGCAGCAGACACGGAACGCGGCCCGGCTTTTCACCGAGGTGGGGGCGGGCCGGCGGTGGCGGGAGCGCGTGGAGCGGCTGCTGGGAGCGGTGGGGGCGGAACGGCCCGCGGGGGACGACCTGTTCGCGCTGATCAAGCAGTAGTGGGTCCGTACGCTGCCGCGCCGCGCCCCCGGATCACCGGAGCGGGACGCACAGCGTACGGACTCCGGGCGGGTCTGCGGACCTACGCGGGCTTCGGGGCGGTCCAGGGGTCGTCACCGTTCGGGACGGCACGGGTCCAAGGGTCGTCGCCCTTGAGGGCGGCACGGGTCCAGGGGTCGTCACCGCTCGGGACGGCACGGGTCCAGGGGTCGTCGCCCTTGAGGGCGGCACGGGTCCAGGGGTCGTCACCGCTCGGGACGGCACGGGTCCACGGGTCGTCCTGGGTGGCCGCGGCCCGCACGCCCGTCCAGGGGTCGTCGGCGGGGGCCTTGGCGAGGCCGCCGAGCGCACCGGTCACCGTGAGGAACAGGACCGCGCCCGCCGCCGGACCGCCGAGCGGAGCGAGCATTCTCGTGCGGAGCGAAGTGCGCTGCATGGTGTCCCCCTGAGTGTGTGCGGGCCGCCGTCGGCGGGCCCTGCGGTATGGAAAGAACACTAGGGAGACCTGGTTTCCGGGCTCTTTCGAAATCCTTTTGCCCTCCCCGGCCCAGGGAAAAGAGACGCGGCAGAGATTTTTCGTAGACCTCGGGGATCGCATCGAGGTATGGAAAGTCGCATCAGAAACATTCTCGTCGTGGGGGACACCACGGCC
This sequence comes from Streptomyces sp. NPDC057438, assembly GCF_042802995.1. Taxonomy (NCBI): domain Bacteria; kingdom Bacillati; phylum Actinomycetota; class Actinomycetes; order Kitasatosporales; family Streptomycetaceae; genus Streptomyces; species Streptomyces sp. NPDC057438. The sequence continues at coordinate 4,490 of NZ_JBHVDD010000017.1, read as the reverse complement.
GGCTGGCTCAGCGCCGCCTACCTCGCCACCCTCCTCGCGGCGACGGTGAAGGTCACCGTCCTGGAAACCGGGCAGGCGGGGGCGGACGGAACGGACGCCGCGGCGAGCGGGGGCGTCCAGGCGCTGCCCCCCGGGATGCAGACCGAATTCTTCGACCGGCTCGGAATTAAGGAGTCCGATTGGATGCGGACCTGCGACGCCTCCTTCCGGGTCGCCGGCCGCTATGCGAATTGGCGCACCGAGGGCCCCGAGCGATGGGAGGACGGAAATGTGCCGTCCGGCGGCCCCGACCGCTTCTACGACCCCGCGGAAGGCAACAGGACCCAGGTCTCGGAATTCGCACTTCCGTATTTCTGGGCGTACCGGCGGAGCGCTGGGCAGACCCTGGAACCCCTGGACCGCGCCTGTTTCCGCGAGCCGCCGCTGCTGGACGCCCGCAAGTCGCCGCGCTGGCTGGACGGGCGGGCGGCCCTGCCGTACGGCTGGCACGTCGACGGCGGACTGTTCCTCGCGTACCTCCGGCGTCTGGCCACCGGTGACGCGGGGGTGCGGACGGTACGGGGCACTGTGCGCGGGGTGGAGCGCGACACGCAGGGTCATGTCGTCGCCGTGGTGACGACCGGCGGGCTGCGCGTCGCGGGGGACCTCTTCCTCGACTGCACCGGGACCCGCGCCGCCCTGCTCGCCGGGGCGCTCGGCGAACCGCGGGTCAGCGACGCGGACCGGCTGCTGTGCGACGGCGTCGTCACCCTCACCGCGCCCGCCGACCCGGCGGGCATCGCCCCGTACACGAGTCTGGTCGCCGCGCCCGACGGCTGGCTGTGGCGGATGCCGCTGCCGGGCCGCACGGGCGTCGGGCGGGTGTACGCGAGCGCCTTCACCCGGCCCGAGGACGCGGCCCGGAAGCTGGCCGCGCTGTGCGGTCTCGACCCGGCGACGGCGGACGTGCGCCACCACGCGCTGCCGCAGGGCCGCAGCGCCCGCGCCTGGGTCAGGAACGTGGTGGCGGTGGGCAGCGCGGCGCGGGTGGTGGAGCCGCTGGACAGCACCGCGCAGGTGAGCGACGTGCTGGACGCACTGCGCGGGCTGGTGCGGCACCTGCCCACCGCCACCGCCCGGGAGGCCCCGGCCACCCGCTTCAACCGGGAGGCCGAACTGCGCCACGAGGCCGACCGGGACTTCGTCCAGCTCCATCACGCGGCCGGCCCCCGCCGGGACTCCGCGTTCCGGCGGGCCCAGTCCGCGCTTCCGGTCTCCGCGGCGGTGCTGGACCGGATGGCGGCGCACCGGGGGGCCCACCCGCTGCGCGGCGCGCGTGAGCTGCGGCAGTACACCCTGCTGGAGGCGCTGCACATGACGCTGCCCGTCGCGCCGCCTGCTCTCGCCCATCTGTGCGCGGAGCGCCGGGAGGCGGACGCGCACTTCGAGCGGATCGCGCGGCAGCAGCGCATCCTGGGCGAGACGCTGCCCACGGCGAGCGACTACCTGACCCGGCTGCACGGTGAGCCGAGGGCGGGCCGCCAAACAGTGTGACGATGCGTCAGGCCGTGCGTGACACCAGTGACATGCGGATGGTGGCCACCGGCTCGTCGCCCGCCTCCCGTGCCTCCGCCCGCAGTTCGAGCACGTCGTTGCCGGCCAGGGCCTTCACGGAGTCGATGTGCACCACCAGCCGCAGCACGTCGCCCGCGTACACGGGGCGGGTGAAGGCGAAACGCTGGTCGCGGTGGACCACCCGGGAGTAGTCCAGGCCCAGTTCGGGGTCGTGGACCACCGGGTCGGTCGCCCGCTGCATCAGTACGGCGAGGAAGGTCGGCGGCGCAAGCACGTCCCGGTGGCCGAGTGCGCGGGCCGCGTTCGGGTCGTGGTGCGCCGGGTGGTCCGCGCCGACCGCCGCCGCGAACTCCCGTATCTTCTCGCGGCCCACCTCGTAGGGCTCGGTGGGCGGGTAGACGCGTCCGGCGAATGCGGGATCGAGCGGCATGGAGGCTCCAGGTACGGAGGACGAGAAGGGAGTCGGCCGGGGTCGGCACCGAGGCCCACCCTAGGTCGGTTCCGGGCCGGGAGCCTTATAGATCGCCCATAGCGCAGCCGCGCACGCTCGGCTCTCCCAAGCATCGCCGTTTCACGAAGGGAGAGCCGTGTCCGCAGGGCTCAAAGGCATTCTCTCAGCGGTGGGCAGAACACCGCTCTTCGAACTGGAGCGGCTGGTTCCCGGCTTCTCCTCGCGTGTGTACGCCAAGGCAGAACGGTTCAACCCGGGCGGCAGCATCAAGGACCGCTCCGCGCTGAGCATGCTGCTCGGGCCGCTCAGGTCCGGGCGGCTGGTACCCGGCCGTTCCACGGTGGTCGAGTCGAGCTCCGGCAACCTCGCGATCGGACTCGCGCAGCTCTGCCGGTACTACGGGCTGCGCTTCATCTGTGTCGTGGACTCCCGGACGACCGCGCAGAACATCGCGATCCTGCGCGCGTACGGGGCCGATGTGCGCATCGTCTCCGAACCCGACCCGGTGACCGGGGAACTGCTGCCGGAGCGGCTGAAGCTGGTCGCCCGGCTGCTCGCGGAGATCCCCGACGCGTACTGCCCCGACCAGTACTCCAACCCCCTCAACCCCAAGGCGCACTTGGCCACCATGGCCGAGATCGACGAGGCGCTCGACGGCGACGTCGACTACCTGGTGCTGTCGGTCGGCACCTCGGGCACGCTCGGCGGCTGCGCCGAGTACATCCGCAGCCGCGGGATGAAGACGAAGATCGTCGCGGTGGACGCCATCGGCAGCGCGCTGTTCGACTCCAGCACCACCTGCAGCCGGATCATCCCGGGGCACGGGGCCTCGGTGCTTCCGGCCGTCCTCGACCAGCGGGACGCGCACCGGGTCGTGCACGTCGGCGACCTGGAGTGTGTGGTGGGCTGCCGGCGGCTGGTGGAACGGGAGGCGGTGCTGGCCGGCGGCTCGTCCGGCGCGGTGGTCTCCGCACTGGGGCTGATCGCGCCGGAGATACCGGCGGGCTCCAGCTGCGTCCTGGTGCTCCCGGACGGCGGCGACCGCTATCTGGACACCATCTACGACGACGCCTGGGTGCGCCGTCAGTTCGGCGAGGTCTCCCACCTGTGGAAGGACCCCGCCGGCTCCCCCGGCCCCGCCGAGCCGGGACAGACAGAGCACAAGCAGAGAGAGCAGAAAGAGGTAGTGCCGTGCTGATCGTCGGGCACCACGAGGTGCGCGCCCTGCTGGACGGGCACGAGAAGGAGGTGCTCGAACTCGTCGCGTCCGCCTACCGGCTGCACGACGAGGGCCGCACCGCCCTGCCTCATTCCGTCTTCCTCCGCTTCCCGGAGGACCACCGCAACCGGGTCATCGGCCTGCCCGCATACCTGGGCGGCGACGACCCGGTGGCCGGGATGAAGTGGATCGCCAGCTTCCCCGGCAACGTGGCGCGCGGGATCGAACGGGCCAGCGCCTCCATCGTGCTCAACTCGACGGCCGACGGCCGGCCCGAGGCGTTCATCGAGGCGTCCGTGATCTCCGCCCGACGCACCGGGGCCTCGGCGGCGCTCGCCGCGGGCCTGCTCACCGAGGCGGCCGGGGACGGCGTCCCGCACGGCATGGGCCTGGTCGGGCTCGGGCCGATCAACCTGGAGGTGCTGCGGTTCACCGCCGCCCGCCTCCCCTCGCTGCGCGAAGCGCTGGTGTACGACCTGGACCCGGGGCGCGCCGAGGAGTTCGCGGCACAGGCCGCGGGCGCCGTGCCGCACGTGGAGGTGCGGGTCGTGGACGACGCGGCGCAGGCGCTGGGCACCCACGCCCTGGTGTCGCTCGCCACCACGGCCGGGACCCCGCACATGGACCTGGCCGACTGCCGCCCGGACGCCACCGTGCTGCACGTCTCGCTGCGCGACCTGACCGTCGAGGCGGTCCTCGGCGCGCAGAACGTCACCGATGACACCGACCACGTCTGCCGCGAGCGCACCTCCCTCCATCTGGCCGAACAGGCCACCGGCGGACGTGCGTTCGTGGCAGGCGAGATCGGAGCGCTGCTGCGCGGCACCTCCGGCTTCCGGCGCGAGCCGGGCCGACGGGTGGTGTTCTCGCCGTTCGGCCTCGGGGTGCTCGACCTGGCCCTGGCCCGCTGGGTCAGGGTCCGGGCGGACGCGGAGGGCGTCGGCGTCCGGGTGGCGGGCTTCCTGCCGGGCGCGATTCCGGAGCCGTCGGCCTAGCGCCTGGCGTCACCTTCCCGTCGTCGCCCGACGTGCGGCCCCCGCGGCCCCCGGTGCGTGCTCTCGGCGTGCCGGGCGTGGACCCGCGTACTGGACCGTACTCGGGTCTGCGTCCGGCGCGTCGGTGGGGCACCTCCCACGTGAGCGAAGCCGAGCGTGGGGGAGCGTGCCGGGCGTCGCGGGGCAACGGGAAGGTGACGACAGGCCCCGAGGGCCTGGACGCGTCCGCCTCGGCGGTACGGCGAAGGGGCCCGGAAGGAAACTTCCGGGC